>NZ_JBPAOH010000016.1:0-84176 GCF_050875635.1 Tolypothrix sp. VBCCA 56010 | reverse complement strand
TTGATTACTTCAATCGAACGATGGCTAAACCTTTCAAATGGACTTATAAGGGTAAGGTGCTGGCTATTTAATGGTCGGTCTATTTCCGCCACCCTGTACTAGTGGTGTCGCAAATCAAGTGATTAATACTGTCAACAGCAATGTTAAATAGTTTGTAGTTTGCAGATATATCCTCGGTAGAGAATAAACCCTCTACCGAAAAAGTCAAAAAATAACATTTATGTCGTAAAGCTAGATTAATTATCTATGGCAAATGTATCTGAAGAAGTTCCTAATCCAGTAAATATTGACCTTGATATTACAAATAAAAAAGGGGAAAATTTATCTATAGATGATGGGTTTATATGGCTAGTTCGTAGCTTTGCTTTTTTGACAGTTGCCCTGCTGTTTTGGATAAGTTGGGTAATTTTTGACAAAGCTCGCCCAGCGATCGCCAAATTTGGATTAGGATTTTTCTGGGGCAAAGATTGGGATGTACCCAACGAAATTTATGGTGCTTTGCCTTATATTTATGGGACAATAATCAGTAGCGCCCTTTCTTTGCTTCTCGCCGTACCGATAGGATTGGCAGTAGCTTTAGTTACAAGTGAAGATTTTCTGCCAGATTGGGTGCGATCGCCTATAGCATTTGTTGTTGAACTCATCGCTGCCATTCCCAGCGTCATCATTGGATTGTGGGGAATTTATGTTTTAATTCCGTTCCTCACACCCTTGCAAGACTGGTTATACGAGAAATTTCAAGTCATACCCCTATTTAATACCCAAGCCTCAGGTCCGAGCATGTTGATAGCAGGTATCATCTTGGCTATCATGATTTTGCCCACGATGGCGGCAATTAGTCGAGATGTCTTGTTAGTAGTTCCCCGTGAATTGCGAACCGGGTCTATGGCTTTGGGTTCCACACGCTGGGAAACAATTTTTAGAGTATTGCTACCCTCAGGTGCTTCCGGAATCGTCGGTGCAGCGATGTTGGCTTTAGGGCGAGCTTTGGGTGAGACAATGGCTGTAACTATGGTAATCGGTAACTCTTCAGTTATCAGTTCTTCCTTACTCGACCCTGGTTACTCAATTCCTGCCGTATTAGCAAATGAATTCCCAGAAGCTGCAAGCGCATTGCACATTGGCTCTTTAACTTATTTAGCTTTGATTTTATTCGCTTTAACTTTAGCCGTGAATATTGGTGCTGTTATGTTAGTGCAGTTGCTTGGTGTAAAGAAAAAATAAAAATTGGGGCATGGGGCAATGGGCATGGGGCATAGAAAGAATCGTATTAGAACACGCATTACTTTCAAAGAACTTGTTTAATTCCCATTGCCCAATGCCCATTGCCCATTGCCCAATGCCCAATGCCCAATGCCCAAAATCTTATGACTAACTATCAAGAATCGGAAATTAATGAATCATTAGCAAAAGAATTATATAGTCCTTTACAAGGTAAACGGCTATTCTTTGACTATGGAATGACAGTTATTGCATTCGCTTTGGCAATTTTGGCGTTGATTCCTTTGCTGTCAGTTGTCTGGGAAATTCTTACAAGAGGACTTTCTGGATTGAAAGCGGAAATGTTCTTTAAAGAAGTGATTGAGAATGGCTTTGCTAATGCGATTGTCGGAACTTTGGTAATGGTGGCGATCGCTTCTTTAATTAGTATTCCCTGCGGAGTGATGACTGGTATATTTTTATCAGAGTTTGGTCAAGGTTCTCAAGTTGCTAGTGGTGTTCGTTTTATCACTACTATTTTGACTGGCGTGCCTTCGATTGTTGTGGGAGTATTTGCTTATGGTGTCATAGTTTTGGTACAGAAACAATTTAGTGCGATCGCTGGTGGTTTTGCTTTAGCTGTTATTATGCTGCCGATTGTCGTACTCACCACCGAAGAAGCCTTAAAACTGATTCCCGTTCCCCAACGTCTCGCTTCTGCTGCCTTGGGAGGTAATCGTCTGCAAACTACTTTTCGTGTCGTCGTTGCTGCTGCACTACCAGGTATTACCACTGGTGTTTTATTAGGTGTATCTCGCGCTGCTGGTGAAACAGCACCGTTAATTTTTACTGCTTTATTTAGTCAATATTGGTCAGAAAGTTTATCTAGTCCGACAGCTTCTTTATCGGTATTAATTTTTAACTTATACAACGACCCCTCACCAGAAAAAACAGCATTAGTTTGGACTGCTTCTATCATTTTACTTGGTATTGTATTGTTTATCAGTCTTTTATCTCGCATATTTATTCGTCGGAAAAAGTAGAGACGTTCCATTGGAACGTCTGTACGAGAATTATTTACGTTTTGTTTCACATATTTGCCAAAAATGAGTAAATTAATCCCAGCCATTAGAATCAAAAATCTTAGCTTTTTCTACGGCACGACAAAAGCCTTGGAACAAGTGACAATGGATATTCACCAAAATAAAGTAACTGCAATTATTGGTCCTAGTGGTTGTGGTAAATCGACTTTTATTAAATCCCTCAACCGTATTAGTGAATTAGAAGGTCAAGTGCGGGTAGAAGGTCAAGTAGAATTTTACGGTCAGAATATTTATGAGCGTCGCGTTAATTTAAATAAATTACGCCGACAAATTGGAATGGTGTTTCAAAAGCCGAATCTTTTTCCGATGAGTATTTACGATAATGTTGCATATGGATTGAGAATAGCTGGATTGAATTCCAAAGCTCAGTTAGATGAAATTGTCGAAAATGCGATCAAAAATGCTGCTTTGTGGGATGAAGTGAAAAATAAGCTGCATAAATCAGCTTTGGGACTTTCGGGAGGACAACAACAGCGACTTTGCATCGCTCGTGCTTTAGCTGTCAAGCCAAAAGTTCTTTTGATGGATGAACCTTGTTCGGCTTTAGATCCAATCGCTACTATGAAAATTGAAGAACTCATCGATAGTTTGAAGGGTGAGTTGACAATTGCAATTGTCACTCACAACATGCAGCAAGCTGCTCGTGTTTCTGATTTTACAGCTTTCTTCAACACCGATGAAAGTCGCATCGGTCAAATGGTAGAATTTGGAGTCACCAGTCAAATCTTTGGTAGCGCTCTTGATGAGCGTACCCGCGATTACGTTTCTGGACGTTTCGGTTAGCTTGTAGTCAGGAAGGAGTGTGTGCTTAATTAAACGTGAGTTTGACGGAACTAAAAAACAGTTGAATCTGACCTAAGAGCAGGTTGACCGATGATTTTTGTCTAGCCTTCCCATTTTTTAATGTTTGTGTTATGTAGAAGTAGTACCTTGACTTCTGGGGCGAATGTCTAACCCACGCACGCCCAAGTCTAAGCGGAAGATTGCTCCCTCACCATCTTCCATTTGCAAGGCACCAGTAACGAACAGCTGCTTCAGACCTGGACCGCCAAAGGCACAGTTGCTGGAAGTGAGGTTGCCGCTGGAATATCGACGGATCAGTTGCCCCTTAGGATTGAGGACTTGCACTTGACCCATGCCAAAGTGAGCCACGTAAAGATTTCCCTGTGCGTCTAGGCACATCCCATCAGGCTGATTGTCGATTTGTTCTCCCTGTTTGACAGGCAGTTCAGCAAACACTTTCTGAAATTCTACCTTTTCTGGTGACAGCACCTTGTACTCTAAAATTCGATTTTTATAGCTCTCGGCAACAAAGAGGCGCTTGCCATCTGGGGTAAGGACAATCCCATTGGCAAAGGCTAACCCGTTAGCAACCTGGCTGATTTTCTCTGTTGGAGACACGTAGTAAACCGCGCCAGTCGGGGTCTGTCTGCTACCGGAGTCAGTAAAGTAAAATCCTCCTTGCTTATCAAGGGTGATGTCGTTGGCATACTCTAGAGGCTTGCCGTTAAATTCGCTTGCAACCACTTTTAGAATCTGACCATTGGCATCTAGTTTCACAACCGAGTTTGTGGCTGCGACAATATGAATATCTCCAGACATAATCTTGTGTCCGTTAGCGCCTTCAAGTTCAGCCCAAAGTCGAGGAGTGCCATTAGGAGGTAAAACGGTAATGGTTCCGGCTCTGGTTTGAGAGAAGTAGAGGTTGCCTTCACGGTCAAAGACAACTCCTTCAGAGTAATTTTGGCTTCTCAAAACCTCTATTGGCTTAATAACATCTGCTGGTGGCAGTGTTCTATTAGACTTAGCTGCACCAGATGCATCTGCGGTCACGCTTGCTGCATGAGCTAGGTTCGATGACACATTTAACTTAGTAGAACTACAAGAGGTCAGTAGCAGTAGCTTTGCACAGATGAATATGAACGAAGTGATTTTTCCCATAGTAGGAAAGTCTCTATGTGTGCTGGTCTGTACCATAATTCAGGGTGTGGGGGAGCCACTGCGGTGGACGGGTTTCCCGGCATAAAGCAAGTGGCGTTGTGGGGTGTAGGGTGTGGGGAACAAGAGGGGGTAGGGTGTGGGTGTGGGGTGTGGGGTGTGGGGTGTGGGGAACAAGAAAGCCCCCTACACCCCTTTCATCCCGAATCAAACAAATTGTATATCCTTGAGGGGGCGACAAAACAGCTAAACCGTTCGACAGCTAATACATTTCTTCAGAAAAAAATCTCAGTATTTAAACAGAAGCGATCGCCCTAGTTACGTACATCCCTATTTAGAAAAAATACTGCTTTTAATCAAAACATTTCTTTCTCTTAACCTACGTGTGAGAACTTTGAAACAAGCGTAATGAAAGCTTATTTCAAAGTTCCACGCTTTGAGTAAGGGTGTATTTTATCACTTTATAGGTTCAAAAAAGCTAGTTCGAGCTTAATTTTTTACAGCTATTTTTAACTTAGATGAACCACATCGCAGAGAAGAATGCAAGAGTAAGAATTCATATTTTTGGCAAATATTATTACCACAAAACCAGGCAAAAAACATATGTCAAACGTAACACTTAAAGGCTTTGCTACGTTACCAGCCGATACATTTGCTGATAATCTCCCATCGGGTAGTACTATTACAGGTGATACCAACGGACGCACCATTCCCTTTCGCGGACAACCGATTCAAGGCTTTAGCGCAGTTCAGTTTGCTGACAAAAATACCTTCTGGTTTATGCCTGATAATGGGTATGGTGCTAAAACAAACAGTTCTGATTTCCTTTTAAGAATCTATCGCGTTGACCCGAACTTTCGAGGTATAGAAGCAGGTGACGGTAGCGTTAATGTTTTGAACTTCATTCAGTTAGCTGACCCGGATAAGAAAGCTGATTTTAAGATTGTTAACGAAAATACGACAGAACGCTTACTTACTGGTGCAGATTTTGATATTGAATCTTTTGATTTGGCGAAAGATGGTACAATCTGGATTGGAGATGAGTTTGGACCTTATCTGTTGCACTTTGATGCTACAGGTAAATTGTTAGATGCGCCTATTTCTACGCCTAACTTTGCTCAACTCAACACTTTGAACGGAAAAGCACCAATTGTCATCGGTCATCGCGGTGCAAGTGGCGATCGCCCAGAACATACTCTCGCTTCCTACAAATTAGCGATCGAGCGAGGGGCTGATTTTATTGAACCAGATTTGGTATCAACTAAAGACGGCGTATTAATTGCTCGTCATGAAGTCAATATTAAAGATACCACCGATGTGGCAACTCGCTCAGAATTTAGCGATCGCTTCACAACTAAAATTATCGATGGTGTTGCCGAAACTGGTTGGTTTGCTGACGACTTCACTTTAGCAGAAATTAAAACTCTACGAGCAAAAGAGCGTCTTGACTTTCGCGATCAATCTTACAACGGGCAATTTGAAGTTCCCACTCTTCAGGAAATCATCGATTTTGTTAAGCAAGTTGAAACAGACACAGGTAAGAAAATCGGTATCTATCCAGAAACCAAACATCCGACTTATCATGATTCTGTCGGACTTTCTTTGGAAGAACCATTAGTTGATATCCTGAATAAAAATGACTTCACCGATCCAAGTCGAGTTTTCATTCAATCGTTTGAAGTTGGAAATCTCAAAGAACTTAACCAACTCATTGATGTACCCCTGGTACAATTATTAGATGCAACCGATGTTGCTTTAGATGGTACACTAATTGAGAAGCAGCCTTATGATTTTGTCGTGAATGGCGATTCTCGCACCTATGGCGATTTGCGGACTCCCGAAGGTTTGCAGGAAGTTGCAACTTATGCTGATGGTATTGGTCCCTGGAAGCGGATGATTGTTTCGGTGAAGGGAACTGATGCTGATGGTGATGGTTTAGCGGATGATATTAATGGTGATGGTGCAGTTAACGATGCCGATAAAACGACTTTACCACCAACATCTTTAATTACAGATGCTCATAACGCAGGTTTATTAGTACATCCGTACACCTTCCGTAACGAAAATGTCTTCTTAGCAGCAGATTATCAAGGCAATCCGGAACTGGAGTTTCAGCAGTTTATTAAGTTAGGTGTCGATGGCTATTTTACCGACTTCCCCGGAACCGGAGATAAAGTTAGAGATCAAATTGCTGGGGATTTTGTGCGATCGCCTAACAATCCTGATGTGCTTGCTGGTAATGCTGTCTCTAACCTAGCTGCTTCCAGAGGTTTTGAGGGTATGGCAATTAATCCCGACAAAACCAAATTATATCCTTTATTAGAGGGTTCTGTTGTCGGCGATCCGGCAAATGCGCTGCGAATTCATGAATTTGATATCGCAAGTCAACAATTTCAAGGTTTGGTTGGATATTATAAACTGGAAGATACCGCCAATGCGATCGGCGACATGACCGTTATCAACGATAATGAGTATTTGGTGATTGAGCGTGATAACGGACAAGGTAACACCGCTAAATTCAAGAAAATCTTTAAAGTTGACTTCTCCCAGAAAGATGCAAATGGGTTTGTAGCAAAAGAAGAAGTTGCTGACTTGTTGAACATTCAAGATCCGAATGACTTGAATCAAGATGGTAGCACCAGCTTTAAATTTCCCTTCCAAACCATCGAAAATGTCTTGGTACTCGATGAAAATACCATCTTAGTTGCGAATGATAATAATTATCCCTTCTCTGTCGGAAGACCACCAGCAATTGATAACAACGAAATCATTCAACTACAGCTAGACAAACCACTTAATTTAGATCCGCGTGTCGGTCTTGCTGGACTGAGCTTACCAACATCGCGTCTTAATGGTGGTAATGAAGATGATACCATTAACGGTACTTCATCTGACGATTTCTTAGATGGTGGTGAGGGTAACAATATTCTTTACGGTAGCGAAGGTAATAATGTCTTTCTGGCTAAAGCTGGAAATGATGTTGCTTACGGTGGTGCAGGGAATGGTATCTTCTTTTTGGGTAATGGTAATAACTCTGTTTACGCTGGTGAAGGGAAAAACCGGGTTGTTACAAAAACTGGTAATGACATTATATATGCAGGTGCGGGTGATGACACTATATCTACAGGTGCAGGTGATGATTTGATTTATGGTGGTGAAGGTAATAACATTATATCTGCGGGAACGGGTAATGATATAGCTTATGTGGGTAGTGGAATGAACCGCTTTATCCTCGATGCAGGTGTCGGTGCAGTTACCATTTTCGGTTTCTCCTCCAATGACCAGATTACTCGCGGTAGCGGTTTGTCAAACAGTAATTTTACGGTTAGTGTTAGTGGTAATGATACTTTGATTAGCGCGGGTAGTGATTTGCTTGCGACATTGAAGTATGTGCAATTGAATACTGTCAGTATTGTTTAGATATTGGAGAAACGAACCGCAAAGACGCGAAGGACACGAAGTAAAGAGGGTTTGGGAGAGTTTTGGCGTAAGTTATTCTCTGTGTTCTCTGCGTATTCTGCGGTTCGATGAAAAAATCCTCTCTTACCCCAGAATAAATATATGGTAACTACGAATACAATCCGTTTTTCCCAGTTTAATGCATCCTTGAACCGCAATGCTGAAGGTGAGTTAATCGCTGATTTATCTACTCTAAATAACGCACAAGCGAAATCGGTTGCGGAAATTATTCAGCGCACTAATGCAGATGTACAGTTAATTAACGAGTTTGATTACTTTGCAGAAGATCCGCTGAAAGCTGTCGAATTATTTCAGCAAAATTACCTTGCAAAAAGTCAAAATGGCGCAACTCCGGTAGAATATCCTTATGTCTACATTGCTCCGTCGAATACGGGTATCGCTTCCGGATTTGATTTAGATAATGATGGGAAAGTGGTTACGAATCCGGCAGAAGTGGGATACGGTAATGATGCTTTCGGATTTGGCAATTTCCCCGGTCAGTATGGGATGTTGTTACTGTCGAAGTATCCTATCGATACTGCGAATGTGCGAACTTTCCAGAATTTTTTGTGGAAAGATATGCCGGATTCGTTATTATCGACAATTAGCACTCCTGGTTCGGGAATTCCTTGGTACTCGTCAGAAGAACAAGCTGTTTTACGACTTTCTTCTAAAAGCCATTGGGATGTTCCCATCATACTGAATGGACAGACGATTCACGCTTTAGTTAGTCATCCCACACCCCCGACTTTCGATGGTGCAGAAGACCGTAACGGCAAACGCAATCATGATGAAATCCGCTTTTGGGCAGATTATATCACACCTGGGAAGGGCGATTATATCTATGATGATACCGGAAAAAGAGGCGGTATTAATCAAGGGTCGAGTTTTGTTATTATGGGCGATCAGAATGCAGACCCTGTAGATGGTGACAGCTACGATAATGCGATTCGCCAATTGTTACTAAATCCCAATCTTAATACTAACTTTATTCCTACGAGTGAGGGCGGTTCGCAGCAGGCGATATTGCAAGGTGGTGCAAATCTCACTCAACGCGGAAATCCTGCTTTTGATACGGCAGATTTTGCAGATACTACACCGGGAAATCTGAGAACAGATTATGTTTTACCTTCTACTGATTTGCAAATTGAGAATTCTGGTGTGTTTTGGTCGTTAAATACTGACCCTATGTTTTCTTTGGTGGGCACTTTTGATCCGAAACTTCCTGGTGGTTTTCCCTCTTCTGACCATCGTCAAGTTTGGGTAGATTTGCAACTGGGCGCAACCGAAGCTGGTAAAACTGTTTCTAGTGTAGGATATGAAGGGGAGAAGATTTTCCCTACAGGTTTTATTCCTTCTGGTGTAGCAGGAGAGGTTAATGGTGTGGAAACTCCTGTGGGTGGTTTGTCGGGTGTAACTTACGATGCTGTAAATAAACGCTTTTATGCTATTTCTGATGATAGATCGCAAATTGCACCTGCGCGTTTCTATACTTTTAGCGCTGATTCAACAGAAGTTAATTTTACCAACGTCACTACACTCAAAGACGGAAATAACAAGTTCTTTCTACTCAACAGTTTAGATCCAGAGGGAATTGCTTTAACTAAGAATAATACTGTTTTCATCTCGTCTGAAGGTGAGGTGAATCTGAGTGCGGGTAGGGTGACGAATCCGTTTATTAATGAATTCTCGCTTTCCACAGGACAGCAAATTCGTTCTTTACCTATACCGAAAAAATTCCTTCCCGTGGTAAATGACACGAATAATAACGGTGTTGTCGATGCGGGTGATACTCAGGTATCGGGTGTTCGGAATAATTTGGCTTTTGAAAGTCTGACGATCGCACCCAACCAAAAGACATTGTACACTGCTACTGAAAGCGCTTTATTTCAAGATGGTGCGATCGCTTCTTTAACTAACGGTTCGCGATCGCGGATTTTGCAATATAATCTGGTTAGCGGACAACCGGAAAAAGAATATCTATATAATGTAGATGCGATCGCTACAACACCAAATCCAACTACAAGTTCCGCTGATAACGGTTTGGTGGATTTACTCGCAATTGATAATCGAGGTACACTACTCGCTTTAGAACGTTCTTTTTCTGCTGGTGTGGGAAATACGATTAAGATTTATGAAGTTAGTTTGCAAGGTGCAACTGATATCAGCTTCGTTGATTCGCTTAACAGTTTAAGTTCTGAGGAAGTTGCGGCAATCAAACCTGTTGAAAAACGCTTGCTGTTAAATCTTAACTCGTTAAACTTACCCAACGGCACAGATAATATTGAAGGTATCACTTTCGGTCCCGTGTTACCAGATGGACGGCAATCGATTGTCTTGGTGAGTGATAACAACTTCAGTCAAAGTCAATTTACACAGGTTTTAACTTTGGGTGCAGATTTAATTCCCACTGCAACCCCAACGGTAGAAACTCGTCCTGATTTATTCAACGATCCGAATTTACCATTCAGTCAACGTGCTGATGCTGACGATCCAGCTATCTACGTTAATTCGACTGATTCGGAAAAAAGCTTGATACTGACTGCGGTGAAAAATGCCGGTTTGCGAGTTTATGATTTATCAGGCAATTTGGTACAAGAAGTGAATCCTGGGAATATTCGTTATAACAATATCGACTTGCAGTATGGATTTAAGTTGGGTGGAGAGTCGATTGATATTGCCGTCGCAAGCGATCGCAATAACGATAAACTCGCAATTTTCAAAATCAATCCGAATAATCCCGGTGAATATCTAGAAGATATCACCGATAGCAGCATCGGTACTTTATTCCAAGATTTACCGTTTGAACCTCCTTATTCACCATCAACACGTAGCGCTTACGGTTTAGCATTATATCGCAGTCCTGTCACCGATGATTACTATGTCTTCGCCAATCGCCGAGCAACTGGAGATGTAGCGCAGTTCAAACTAATTGACCAAGGCAATGGTAAGATAGGAGCAGAAAGAGTACGCGAATTCACTTTACCTTCACCGACAACTCCCGGACGTTCTCCGCAAACAGAGGGAACAGTCGTAGATCAAGAACTTGGTTTTCTCTACATTGCCCAGGAAGATGTCGGTATTTGGAAGTTTCAAGCTGAACCTAACGGTGGTACAACTGGTACTTTAATCGATCGCGTCCGGTTTGAGGGTGGAACAAATCTCACCGATGACGCAGAAGGACTAACTATATATTACGGCAAAGATGGTACAGGCTACTTATTAGCATCCAGCCAAGGAGACAGCACCTTTGCAGCTTACACCCGTGAAGGTAACAACGATTTCTTGGGTAGATTTGCCGTTGGCAATAACGGGTCAATTGATAGTGTACAACAATCTGATGGTGCAGATGTAATTAACGTGCCGCTGGGTGCTAATTTCCCCTTTGGTTTGTTCGTTACCCAAGATGGTGATAATCTCCCCGCAAAGCTTGTCGATGGCGAAAACGTCAAAACCAACTTTAAACTAGTTCCTTGGGAAAACATTGTTAACGCTTTACCAAATGCGTTGACGATTGACACCACCAGCTACAATCCCCGCAATCCCAGCAATTTAGTTGGTATTCAAGGAAGTGTCGTCAACGATACGCTGTATGGAACTGATAATGATGACACCATTTATGATTTAGGTGGCAATAACACGATTTACGCACGTGAAGGCAACAACACCATCTATGCAGATACTAGCAATAATACTACCTACGCAAGTGCTGTAAATGACATCATCAACGCAGGGAAAGGAAATAACATCATTTATGCGGGAGAAGGTAACAATACAATTACCTCTTCTGGTATTGATACGATTTTCACTCTTAATGGAAGCGTTCCCGCTTCTCCTGTCGGAGACGCTACGCGAACGGGTTGCCGTAGGCATCGCTTTATTTTGGGTGAAGATGCCGGGGAAGCGACGATTATTAAGTTTGATGAAGGCGATCGCATCACTTTAACTGGTGGTTTAACTTTCAACAACTTGAACATCAGCCAAAACGGTAACGACACCTTCATCAGCGCAGGTACAGATTTGCTGGGAATTCTCCTGACTATGTAAAAATTTTTAACAGATAAAATCGGAGCGTTTCTACTTTTGGGCGTTGCCGCTTCTCCTGTCGGAGACGCTGCGCGTAGCTTGCTTCCCCGTAGGGGTACGGGTAACCGTAGGCATCGCCTCTGTAAGTAAATTAGTCGTAGGTCTTTTGCGATATCGCCACATCACAAAGCCAGTAATAAACAAGATTAACGGCGCAAGTCCTACGAACACGTAGAGAATGCGGGTGGGTAAGCCACCAAAAGTGCCGAAGTGTAAAGGTTCAAAGGAGTTGAGGACGCGATCGCCCAACGATTGCTCTAACCCATTATCGACTCGTAACACCTTGCCACTGTACTGATCGAGATAAACCTCGCTTCTGCCGATGTCCCCCGCTTCTTGGGGAAACTTATATCGCATCGATAAGGTATTTTCTGGTTTCTGCGGAAAGTAAATCGTTTGAAGTTCTGCACCTAGTAACGCTGCCTGTGCCGTTTTTAGTTGTTCGGCTAATGGTAGCGGAGATTGACCTGCGATCGGTTTGGAAACTGGGTAAGTTTTTGGGGGACTGAACGTCACTGCACGAATAAAGGATTCACTGAACTCATAAAAATTCCAGCAGAACCCTGTGAAAAACGTCAGCACTAAGAAAGTAGCTACAACCACTCCCACTACTTTGTGAATATCGAAGTTCACGCGCTTGGGATGGGCATTCCACTTGATTGTGAAGCCTGCAATCAGCTTTCTCCATCCAGGTCATAGCACCAATCCCGTGATGCTGAGAATACACATCAGCAAGCCAACAATACCCACAATCTTGAGTCCGATGTCGCCTGCTAACAGAGCGTAGTGCAGTTTATATGCAACTTTGAAAAAACGCTGCCCAGCATTTGGTTTAAGAGTGTTGCTGAGAACCACCCCCGTATAGGGATTCACATAGTTATCGATCCAATCGTTTTCTTTGGTTGCATAAACAACATTCGCTGGCTTTGAGGGTTTTACTGGCAGATAAAGTACCTGGAGCAAGGCATCTGGTTGATTGGTACAAGTAGATTTCACCGTATTGAGGATTGTCTCAATCGGCAAAGGTTCACCTTGAGGAGTAATCGTCCCGATCTGGCGATATAGCTGAACATCACTGATTTCTGTGTGAAAGACCAGCAGGCTCCCGGTGAAACCAACAATAATCGCAATCAGTCCTACACCTAACCCAATGTACCGATGTAAAGCAAACATCAAATTGCGTAGCTTTTTAGAATTCACTCTAGAGCTTTAACTAATTCCCGAAATAGTAACTTTGCAGCCTTGGCGGATATGCGCGATCGCACCAATCGAACCGGGCGCCCCGCTACTTTTTCAGCATCCAACTGAGCGCCCAGCGCTGCACCAATCTCATTATTAAGGCGGCAGCGCTTAACCTCAATACGAGTGAAAACCCATTGCCAGAAGGCGATACGACACAAATCAGAACCACCTTGGATCTTAATTTTACTTTTATCACCGGACGCTTCTAAGGACGGTGCAAGCCCTAGAGATTTCTGGAATCGACGTAGTGACAGGTAGCGTTTAGTTGGCTTTCCAGACTTTCGACCCTTGCGAATCCTGACTTCTGGCTTACCGTCAGCGCCAAAGTAATTCTCAATAGGGTAAATTTGGGAGAGGATAATTGACTCCAATCGCAAACCAAAACCAAAAGTCTTAAAAACCTGGCGGTAAGCGGTAAACTTTGAATCAGTCAAAAGTTGCTGTAATTCCACTTCAATGTTGTATTCCTCTCGCTGCAAGTCACACAACCGTCTGGCGTGGTGGCGAACTGTCGAGGTTATGCCAAGTCCAATAGAGCGATCGCGCAAACCATCATATCGCCTTGAATTACGTTCCCCACACAGCCAGCCCCACAGAAGTGGCGCATCCCCATCAATCGACCGCCGTGATTTTATGTGCGCTACCTCCGGGAACTGCCAAGCTAAATCCTGACGTAAGCGATTGATGATCGGTGACTGCACCCGATTGAGGTGAGCAAGCCTCAGCACCAGTTCCCGAATGCGGGTTGTAGTGAAGTCCCGAATTTGGACAAAACGCCTAGGGGAGTCGCAGTAATCGTACGGCAACGCTTCGCGAACGCATACTCTGCACACACAGAGCGCGATGCCGAGTACGGCAACGCTTCGCGAACGCTCCAAAATTATCCGAAATTCCGCCGCAACTTCTCAAGCACGCTTACGCCTTCGGAGTAGCGTTTCCCAGTGAAGCCCAAAACCTCAGTATGGTTACTCAAAATGCCCAAAGCCAAGCATCTTCAGCGCGGAGAGATCAAGAAAACAGTCAGCCTCAGCCTCAGCGAAACCACTTTACAGAGACTGGACTCTTTAGCGATTGCCCTGGAGGTCAGCCGATCAGAGTTGGTGGAAATGATAGGGAGAGGGGAACTACCTCTAGCCAGTCAAAAAGAGAAACTAGTGGGGGAACTGTTAAGCAGCTGATCAAAGAGACTCGTGAGGAGTTAGAAGAGACGGAAGTCAAACTTGGTAAGCTGCATAAACGTTTGACCAATTTAGAGCAATTATCAGAACAATTAGAGGAAGAAACTAAACAATCTGAATAAAGCCGTCCCCGCCTTTTGCGGTAGGGACGGGCGCAAGGTATCCAGGGGCTAAAGGGAGATACTGGGGCAACCGGAGCGCAAGGTATCCAGGGGCTAAAGGGAGATACTGGGGCAACCGGAGCGCAAGGTATCCAGGGGCTAAAGGGAGACACTGGGGCAACCGGGGCAACCGGGGCAGATGGTGTCTTTTCAGTTGGGGCGTGGCAAAATTTAACCCTAGCTTCTGGATGGTCAACTTATGCGGCTCTTTATGCGACTCCTCAATGCCGTAAGCTTGGCGATTGCCTCATTGAGGTTAAAGGAGCCATAAAAAAATCTACTGCTTTGGTGGCTAACGAGGTAGTTGCTACTTTACCCGCTGGATATCGACCAAATGAAATTATTTGGTTAGCAACTTATGCCAGTGGTGGAACTGCTCGATGGCAAGTAGAACCAAGTGGTGCAATAAAACTTGCAAGTGGCAATAATACCAGCGTTGGTTTGAGCTTTTTGTTTGGACTAAATTAATGAAAAATAATCTCGATATCCTGTTTGGGAATTATAGCTTTGATCTCAATCACTTATAGAGTGTTTCAAGTTGAGAAGGCGATTTATGATGCAATCGATGAGCTAAACAAATCACTCAATAAGCGGATCGCTGAAAACGAATTTAATTTTGGCGTGCATGTAGCTGCTTACTGTGAACGTTTTGAGCGAGTAGATTATTTAATACATGCTAACGAAGAAAAAATCGATCATAAAGCTAACCGACTTTTTGATGAAATCAAAGAACTCAAGTTGCAAATAAAGCACAAAGTAAGGTCAGATGAGGGTTAAGATGCTGTCATGCATTACTGTTAGGTCTGTAGTTGTAATTATTTTGGTAATTGGTGCGCTGGTGCTCGCGATCGCAGACCATAACTTCCGCCCCACCTTTGGAGACTTAGCAAAAGTTGGTGTCGGTGGGTATTTAGGTCAATTGTTGCCTGAGGCGAATAAGCGCTCTGGGGATTCTTTCAAATAATTTAATCTCGTCGCGGGCACGAAGAGTGCCCAATATTACTCGATTTGTCGGGCAACTAGTTGAGCAAATAGCCCTTGAGTGTTAACTAGCTCCGAAAATGTACCCACCTGCACCACGCGACCTGCTTCAATTACGTAAATTCGGTCAGCATTGCGAATTGTGCTGAGACGGTGGGCAATCACTATCCGAGTAGCATTCAATTGATCTAAACTTTCAGTGACGATCGCTTGCGTACGGTTATCCAAAGAACTGGTAGCCTCATCCATCAAGATGATTTTCGGTTGATTGACTAGCGCTCTAGCAATCAACAATCGCTGTCGCTGTCCCCCAGAAAGATTGGTACCACCTTCGCTGATAACTGTGTGCATTCCCATTGGAAAAAGCTCGATATCATCAGCAAAACCCGCCATTCGCGCCGCCTCTTGAGCTTGCTTGTGCGATACATTGGCTCCGGCAGTGATATTCTCAAAAATCGAACCTGTGCCAATGCGACCATTTTGCAACACTACCCCTAACTGCCTTCGCACTGCCTGAAGATCCAGGGAAGCCAAGTCAAAGCGATCGTAGTACACTGTTCCTTTTGGTGGAGTCTCAAACCCCAACAACAACCTGAATATCGTTGACTTCCCACTTCCCGAAGGTCCGACTATCGCGACAAATTCCCCTGGTTCTGCATACAGACTGATATCATTAAGTATCGGTAATCCATCGTCACGGTAGCGAAAGTTAACATGGTCTAAGGCTACACGACCCGTCAAGACGCCTGGGGTTGCTTTGCTTGGATCGTACTCCGGTTGTGCTTGTAAAATTGGCTTTGCCCGTTCCCACAACGGCACGATCGCCAAAATGTCAGTCAAAGTATTACTGAGGTCGCTGACTCCCCCAATAAAAATGCCCAATGCAGCATTAAAAGCCAAAAACTTGCCTACTGTCAACCCTGACCCTTGAGCCATCCCAATAGATTCAGTCGCAAACCAAAACAACAGCGCCGAAGTAACTAGGGACAATACCTCATTAAACACAGAAACATTGTCTCTGATAAGTTGGAAACTAGCCTTGAGCCGTGAACGCTTGCTGTACTGCTCTGCCCAAGCCGCAAACGCCCGTTCTTCTGCCATTGCTACCCGTAGCTTGGCTACGCCGTTAATTAGTTGTACAATTAGCCCGTTAAGGAAGCCATCTAGTTCTTGCTGCTGTCGCAATTTACGTATTACCAGCAAGCTTGCAACAGTGGTGACAATAGTTGTCAAAAGAGCTATACCTACCCCCACTAAAGCTAATTGCCAACTGTAAACAAACATTAACACTGCATTCAGTAAAGCAAACAGTGCGCTCAATAAAGTGCGTTGCGTTGCCCCTGACAGGATCTGACGAATCTGGTTCACAGATAAGGTGCGGTTTACCAAATCACCAGAGGAATAGTCGCGAAAAAATGCCGGACTTAATCTCAGCAGTCTGTCCCAAATTGCAGGCTGCAACGCGCCATTAGCAGCGTTTTCGATTCGCAGTGAAATAATACCAGAGGACATTGCAAACGCTGTCCTTCCCAACAAGAGTGCAAACAATGCCAGCCCTATTTGCCATAATAAGCTGCGATCGCTATCTGGAATTGCATTATCCACCAAAAGCGCTGTTGCTTGCGGCACAACCATCCCCAAAAGGGAGCCAACAATCCCAGCTACCAAAACTAGAATTATGTCTTTTTGATAACCCTTGACGCCAAACTCGAACAACCCAATTACATTGTTGACGACGTTGGGTAAAGGTCGGTAAAACTGGTATGCAACTCTTTCGAGTGTTGCCGCAATTACCTGATCTACAGATGTGCGCGATCGCGTTACTGGATCGAATAAAATATAACGGCTGTTTGCTGGCAACAATGCTACTGGACGCTGTTCTTCAAAAGTGTAAGCTAACAGAGGACCATACTCATGAAGCCACCAGCCATCCTCTAACACTACACGACGGGTGCGAATTTGAGAGGAACGCGCTAGAGCCTCCACTGGATCTTTAGCTTGACTAAGTGAATCTGACTGGGCAGGTGGACTAATATTTATCCCCATTACCTTTGCTACTGCACCTGCTGCCACCAATAAAGGCGTTCCAAGTTGAGAAAATGCAGTTTCTTGCTGCGGTTGCAATACAAAAGCTAACTTTGAGAGTGCAGAATTGACTACTTGACGATTGAGTTGCTCTCGTTGTTGAAATTGGCGAAAGGCAGTAAGAGTTTCCTGCTGTTGGAGCTTGTTTAAATAGTCGAAGAATTCAGAATGTAAATCAGCCAAAATGCTTGGCAGTGAAGCGGCATTTTCTGGTTTTATTAATGATAAATAGTGAGAAAAATTTGCTGAATAGGGTTCCGTCCTGAATATCTCATTTAAGTGGTTTATCCAACCTTCTATTAAAGCGATAGCTTCGGTAAGCTTCGCTAACGCGTGCGTCGCGGTTTGCAGCATCGCTTCCGCTTCACCCGTCGCCACTAGCTTGACTAAATCTGCAATTGATATTTGCCATAATTCTGTTGCTTCGATCGCTACTGCTACTAAACTCAAAGAATCTGAATGATTGGTTGCTGCACCAAACAACGCCTCAAGAGTACCGACACTGAATAAATAACGGCGATGCTCATTTGCAGCTACTTCTGTAAAGTCCTCTGGCATCTCCTTTGAGATTTTTGTGGCAAACACTGATAAGGTGCCAGTTTGCATAACCCATACCTTTTCCGGGTCATCTAGCAGTAGCTGTTCATTTGCTTTCAGGCGATACACAACTTCCATATTTTGATTTTGATACTTCCCGTTAAGACCGCTCGTTTTACACAAATTGGTTGTAGAGACAACGGTTGAACCTTTGTCTCTACATGGTCTTGAATAATGCTATCTTTTAACTATTAAATATCCGCGTGTTTGACTCGAAATAGCATCACCAGTGTTCATTGCATTCCAAAGCATTGTGGCTCTTACCCAAACAGGAGGATATTTGTAACTTGATACATCTTCAATCAGAAATTTATCTGTTTTTTCGTGATATGCTGCAATGGGGGAGATATGTCCGCCTCCGATTTGACCTATTGCCGAACGATTATAGTTAACGATAATAAAATCATTATCATTTTTTAGATTAGCTTTTGCTACCGCACGAAACTGTTCTAGTGTGGTAGTTGATGCATGATATACCTCAACTTTGCGGTTGTGACTTTGTAGGAGGATTGCTAATTCGTCAAGCGACATTCCCAGAAAAGTAACTAAGTAAGGTGAGCGAATGCTTGATGCAGTGCTAGTAAAGAAAGTATCCTGAGTCAGACGTTGGTACGTACTTTGATGACTTCCCAAAGCGTTAAGAACCATCACCCCACTAGCAACACCACAATAAGCAGGACGCTTCTGAGTTTCAAAGTAAGTATTAAGTAGGCTGTAGTCTTTTCGTATTTGGCTCTCACTTAGTAATTTTTTGCCCATTGGTGATTCTAACGAAATCAGGTGTTCGGGAAGTGACAATCGATTAATAGACGGTGGAGTGAACGCATAATATCCTACTGCTGCTAAACCAGTGATACCTAATAATCCAGCAACGGTAGTCACTTTCGCAGCAATTTGTCGGACTCGATACTTTGCATTCTTCATTTAAACCTGCACAAAAAAGGTAGGATTACCATAAATTTATGTTATTTTTAATATAAGTATACATTTTGCTATTTTGCCTGGGTAGTCTTATTTAAGCGTACTTATGCCATTTTTGTTAAATTCCCATAATGTTTTCGAGTATTTAGTTGAGCTTGGCTTGTGCAATAATTCCGAACAAGCAACCAGTAAGGTAGAGTTAGTTGTAACTAAAAATTTTGACTTATTAGTAACTTTGAGTGACAGTCGTAAGCTTTTGGTTAAGCAAGAGCGGCATAAACAAGGGAAAGCAGCGGGTGAGTTTTTGGGTGAGTGGGTGCTGAAAGAATTTTTACAGCGATTTTCAGAACTCAATCACCTACGCTTATTTTTGCCAGAGGTGCTGCATTTTGACTTATTGAATTCTATTATTGTCCAGACTTACAGAGATGACTATCGCGATTTAAGTGATTTTTACCAAAAGGAAAATAGCTTTAACAGTGAAATCGCCACGGCAATTGGTACAATTGTTGCAACTATTCATCGTGACACTTTCAACCGCCCAGAATATGAAGAATTTTTCCACAAAAATTCTTCATATTCTGCTTCTGATTTTGTAAAGAAGGCGATCGGCATGTTAGAAAGGATTTCGCCAGAAATTTTTGGTTTGGTGCCAGATGACGGGTTGAAGTTTTTTGCTCTCTACCAGCGGTATGATGATTTGGGGCAAGCGATCGCCCAATTAGGTAGCACTTTTACGACCAGTTGTCTTACCCACAATGACCTAAAGCTGAATAATATTCTTCTGCACAGCAATTGGCAGCAAAACGGTACGAATATTATACAACTGATTGATTGGGAATTTTCTGCTTGGGGAGACCCAGCAATGGATTTAGGAAATCTCATTGGTAGCTATGTGTTTCTCTGGCTGGGTAGCTTAGTTATCAGCAAGTCTTTAAGTCTTGAGGAATCTTTAGGCTTGGCGATAAC
The DNA here is from genome assembly GCF_050875635.1 of Tolypothrix sp. VBCCA 56010. Lineage (NCBI taxonomy): Bacteria > Bacillati > Cyanobacteriota > Cyanophyceae > Nostocales > Tolypothrichaceae > Tolypothrix > Tolypothrix sp. VBCCA 56010. The sequence goes on along the minus strand of NZ_JBPAOH010000016.1, from coordinate 64,256 downwards.
GCCAATGGATCTGCTTCAGCCTTCAATTGTTGCATTAGCTAGTGCTTATGAGAAGACGTTTCCCGAAATTTTTGAACATCGCCCCGATTTCTGGCTGCGAGTCGTGCAATTTGTGGGTTTTGCTTTGATTCTACAGATTCTGTCAACAATTCAGCATCAAAAATCTTTTAGCAATACGGGTATTGCTATGATGCAGGTTGCGAAGACATTATTATGCAATCCACAACAGTCGATGAGGGGGAACTGGATGAGGGAGAACTTAGGGCAGTAGTTGGCGGCTACATAATATATCGATCATCCGTTGAAGTGGCTCTTAAGGCTTATGAAGCAGCTAAATTACAAGCAGAGGCAAAAGTATAACTGTAGGGGCAGCTGAAGGTGGATATAGAGTAGGAAGGCGGCTTGGCGGTTGACTCTAATTATACCTAAACGTGCATCAAAAACACAACGCTCGATTTGTTGTAACAAACTTCTTTACCACTTCTGCCACTTGTAGGCATTCTGATACCACCGAGCTGCTCGTTTAAATGTCAATTGACCAGGTGAGCATTTATCTTTAACCTTATTCCGGCTAATTTTATGACCAGCTAGCAGCTTACTTCCCCAGTAAAACTTGCTAGCTGGTTTTGGTTTTGGTTTACGTCGTTGACACTCCCCTCGGTACTTTTTGGCACATTCATCTAAGATTTTGCCACTGAAGTATAGCTTTACGACTCACTTTGATTTAACTTAGATTTAAAAATAGCTTCGACTTCCTCATAAGACATATCGTAGGGATAAGGATAAACTTTAACATTAGGGTTGCGGCGGTTAATGCTTAGGTTCTGATGGCTTCATCATCAGTCGGATGAGTTAAAATATATTTTTTCAATTCCTTACGGGTCATTTGTTTAAAATCAGGTTTCGTCATCAGTATTAAACTCCCAGTTTCCGTTTTCATAAATGGTAATTTCTAAGCTTTCCTCTCTCCGGTGCAATTAAGAAGATGTATTTTTGCAGAGGATGGTATCTAAACAACAAAATTGGTTGCAAAAATAGCGAAAGTAGTTGACAGACAAAGATAGCAGTATCTTTTTGCTTTTCAGTAGGCAATGACTTACTGTTTGCTTTTTTTGACTACATTTACAGATTTATCTTATTAACAGTTCACCTCAGCACCAAAATAAACCGCCTCCTTTGCCTTTCCATCTACAATTATCCTTCAGTACGCAGTAAGCTGGCATATTTCCCCCCTGAGTGCCACAACTCCTCATGCGTACCCCGCTGCACGACTTTCCCCTGCTCCAATACAATAATTTCATCACAATCGCGAATTGTACTGAGTCGGTGCGCTACCACAATACAAGAGCAACCACGCCGCCGCAAATTTTTATCAATCATCAATTCTGTTTGAGCATCCAGCGAACTTGTTGCTTCATCCATGACCAAAACTGAGGGATTTCTTACTAAAGCGCGAGCAATTTCTAAACGTTGGCGCTGTCCACCACTGATGTTCATTCCCCCTTCAATTAGCTTGGCATCATATCCTCCAGGCAGAGATAAAATTAAATCGTGAATAACTGCATCAGAGCAAGCCTGCACTAAGTCAGTTTGTGATACCGTCGAATCCCATAAAGTAAGATTTTCCCGAACCGTCCCAGCAAAGAGAAAGATATCCTGTTCTACCATTGCCAAAGAGTTCGCCAAAACAGAGCGAGGAATCTGGGTTCTCGGTACGCCATCAAAGCAAATTTCCCCTGACCAAGGTTCGTATAAACCGCAAACTAGCTTGGCTATTGTAGACTTGCCAGAACCACTACCACCTACTATTGCTACTCGTTGTCCCGGCTTGAGAAACAGGTTAAAGTTCTCAATCAAGGGAGCGTCCACGCGGCTGTAGCCAAAGGTGATATTTTGCAACTCAATGTAGCCCTGTAGTTGGAACGGGTGTAGGGTGTAGGGTGTGGGGTGTAGGGGGGATGAGAGAGAGACTCCTAATTTTGAATTTTGAATTTTGAATTTTGAATTGTTTTCTCCCCCTCCCCTCTGGGCTTCTGCATCAACAGCGTTTTGCAGTACGTCATCAAGGCGGTTTAAGTCAGCTTCTAAATCTTGCAACAAACTGCCGAAATTGACCAGACTGTTGATAGGTTGTAGGAAACTGGCTGTTAAACTTTGGTAGGCAACCAGCATCCCAATACTGAGGCTACCGTTCATCACTCGGAAGCCGCCGACAATTAAAATAGAAGCCGTGGTTAATGCTGTTAAAAGAGTAGGTATTATTGTGAGAATTTGAGTTTGTAAAGCCAATTCTTGCTGGGCGTTGAGTGCTTTGGCATAGTTCCCGGCGAATTTAGCAAATGAGTCAGACTCAAGCCCCGAAGCTTTGATTGTTTCTATAGTTTGAATGCCAGCGATCGCCACTCCATTAACCTTACCATATTCTTGTGCCAGCTTCATATTGGCATCAACACGAGTTTGCGATAGCCACTGGAGGGCGAAAAAGTTGATTGCAGCAAAACCAACAGCTACACCCGTTAGTACAAGGTCATATTGAAGCATAATTAGAAAGTAAAAGACTATCATCACTGCGTCGATGACGGTAGTGGCAAGGCGACCTGAGAGTATATCTGCGACTTTATCGTTAAGTGACACCCGACTGCTAATTTCACCCGCGAAGCGTTGAGCATAAAACCCAACTGGCAAGCGGAGAATATGCCAGAGAAACTGCCCTGACAGCGTGACTGACAACTTCAGCATCAGCAAGCGCAGGTAGGTAAGCCGCAGTCTGGCAAGTAGTGCCTGTAGTACACCAGTGAGAACCATTCCTATTACCAGCGGTCGTATCCAGTCAGTTCGCTCAGTAATGAGAATTTCATCCACAAATACCTGAGTAAAACCTGGCACTGCCAACCGAGGAACTGTCAGTAATAGCCCTGCCAATAAGCAGAAGAGGATACTACCGCGTGAGTGTTGCAAGCGTGAGGCTAAGGCAGTAACAATGTTACTTTTTTGACCGTCTGATTGAAATTCCAGTCCTGGTTCCATCACCAAGACGACACCAGTGTAAGCACGGTCAAACTCTTCTAGGGAAACTGTCCGGCGTCCTGTGGCTGGGTCGTTGAGGTAGACGTGGTTTTTGGCGAACCCTTCCACCACAAGAAAGTGGTTGAAATTCCAAAAGACAATGTAGGGGGAAGGCAGGGTTTTGAGACTTTCCAGAGACTTTTTCAAACCTTTGGCGTTTAAGCCGTAGTTTCGGGCTGCTTTGACGATATTAAAGGCATTGCTACCATCTCGTGAGACGCCACACTCGCGCCGCAATTCTGCCAAGGGGACAATGCGCGAGTAATAGCTGAGAATAATTCCAAGAGCAGCAGCACCGCATTCGGTTGCTTCGATTTGCAGCAGCGTAGGGGTACGGACGCGACGAGTTTGAGGTTTAGATAAAATACTTTTAATAAAGGCAAAAGGCATATTCTATTAATATAAAGTTATAACGTAACAAAAACTGCTGTAACTCATGAGCTACAACAGTTTGAGACATTATTTTAACTCCTAATTAAACTACTTGTTGGCGTTTAATTTCTTGTCTTAATACTTCACATCGTTTTGCAGCTTCTCTTGCTTGTTGTCTGTACTGTTTAGCTTGCTCTCGGTCAGTTAAACATGCAGATGTCGCTTTTTTACTAAATTCGACAGCTTGCTTACTAAGTTCTTTAATACGAGTTCTTAAATCTTCAACTATTTTCATCTTTCCTCCAGTTCTGAGATAATAATTTCTAAATTTTCTACTTATTCATAAAGTTTATCGGCTCTACTAACTAATAAGCTAGCGTCTTCATCATCATTATTTGCTACCGCATTATCATGAGCTATGTATAACTCTTCAACGATTTGGTGTAATTGTGCGTAAGCTTTTAGTAATGCGTCAAGTGTCGTTTGTTTCAATCGTCTCACTCTCATGCCTTTTTGCTGTTGCTCTCATCGTAATCCTGTTTGGTCTGCTTATGATGCCTTTAAAGTAAAATAACTAAATATACATAAATTATTCCATGTTAAATGTAGCAATTATAGGCAGTGGTATTTCCGCCAGCATATTCTATTAATATATGCCCGTCCAAGAGCGAAATATAGGAATAATGTAAGAGATAGGTGCCACTTCTCCAACTTTGACCCTAACTTCCGTAGTCGTACCTGATGAAATTTTAAGTGCTGGTCCATTAGAAGAAGACCATTTGTAACCGCTGACAGTGTTTGGGTCTTTTTGTAGTTGGACCTGAACTTGCACGCGAGCTGCGTTATTATTGGCAAGGCTACGAGCTAAGTCTTCGTTACCGACTTGCGCTGTGATATCTTGAGTTGTCACGGGAAAGGGAGAAACGTTCGTTACTACCCCAACAATTCCACCAAAGCGATCGCGCTTGACAACGCTGGGTGTGACTTGTACACTCATACCAGGTTTTAGAAGCTTGCCATCTTTATCAGCAAAGTAAACAAGACTGGACAGTTTGGTGTTGGGGTCTTCTGCTTCAATCGTCCCAATCCGGGTACCTGCGCTGACAATTTGACCGGGGAGGACACCAACTGACAAGACGCGACCATCATATTTGCTGATAATTAGTCCAGACTGAGTTAATTGCAGTTTTAAGGAAGCAATCTTGCGTCTAACTTCCTGAATTTGATTTAATTTGCCTATGGACTTTTCTAAGTCTTGTTGAACTAGTTTGGTTTTTTGGGCTTCAATATCTTTAATTTTGGTTTTAATATCGTCAAGTTTATTCAAATTTTGCAGATACTCCCGGTCGGCATTGGTTTTTTGAACTTTAATTTCTTGAATGTTATTTTTGATATCGTCAATTCTATTAAGATTTTGTAGATATTCCCGTTCGCTCGACGTTTTTTGAACATCAAGGTCTTTGAGTTGTGTTTGAATATCCCCCAGTTGCGTCTCTTGGTTCAACAAGTCCTGCTGGGCTTGCAGCAGTACATCCTGACTAATCACTTTCTGTTGAAAGAGATTACGACGAGTTTCAACTCGTTGTTGCAAAGTTTGCAGTAATGAGCTAATTTTTGATGAGCGCTCTAAAAGACTTTTGCGTTTTTCTGCTAGCGCGGCGAGAGTTTGTTTGTACAATACTGGCTCGACTTTTTCTCTTGACAGGCTTTGCTCAAGGCTTTGTCGTTTTTGCTCTAACGCTCTTAAAGTCTCGGAGTGTAGCGTTGGTGCTACTGACTCTCGACGCAGGCTTTCTTCAAGGTCTTTTTGCTGCTGGTCAAGGGTTCTTTGTTGCAGCGCTATTTGTTGCTTTTGCAGTCTATCTGTGTCTTGGTTCTGTTCTTGCAACTGGGTAAATTTTGCGTTTTCTTGTTGTAGTTGTTGCCTAATATTAGATTGATCTATGGTGGCGAGTACTTGACCCTGCCTAACGACATCTCCTGGCTTGATGTTTAGGGTTAACAATTGACCGCCGCCAAGTGCTTGAAATTGTACCACATTACGAGGTCGAATCAACACGCCAGAACCTGTGACGGTGAGGGGAATTCGCCCAACTACACTCCAGATGCCAGCTACAGCTACCACTAAGCCCATAGAAACCAAGGGCACCCAGGCTTGACGGCTGACTACCTGCATCAGTCGGTCAAGCTGTTCTGGAGAGTTCAAGCGTTCTAAGGCTTCTTCACGGAAAAGTTTTCTGGCTTTATTGGGCATTTTTACCGATAGTGGACTTAGTTGATAAAGAGAAATATAGTCTTTGGGTGCGAAATGCAAAGAATTCGCTCAATATTATTGATGTTGGCGGTAAGATTTCTGAGGTTTAAGAGCGAATATTTATGCTTTGGTGTGAGTGAAGACATTATTCTTTATAAATATAAAAACCTGATTAAGATTCAGATTTATGTATATTCATCATATATTCATCAATTGACCTCGGTAGATTTCCGCAAACTTAATAAATAAAATTTGAAACTTTTCCCAGACTTTGACTTAAGTCAAAGTCTATCCCAGCCTACAAACTGTAGATAGTTTGGTTCAAATCTGCAATGCAAGCTTCTAACTGTCCAGAAGTAGTAGCAGATGTTTCAACGAAAAATTTCACTGTCCAAGTACCATTACTGAAAATACCTTCGATAGCTTCTTTTTTTAAGCGAAACAATGGAGTTGACGATAAATCTGGGTTCCAATAATCGGTACGACAAGCGCGGACATAAGGAAAATCAGAGACTATTTTTTCTAGGAAATTAAGAATTGGTGTGCGTGCATTTCCCCAAGAGTGATTAGGTAAACTTGGTGGTTGTTTTTGATTGCTGGGAACACTTGGAGGAAGTATCTTGTCGCGGCACGACTGGAAGCGTCCTTTAAAAGTATCATGGAAGATTTGACCTGTTGGAGAAAGTTCTAGAATAATTTTACCATCATTGCATTCAACACGTTCAATCAACGATTCCATTCGTTCATCCCAATCATCCTCTACCTCATGCCATCCTAATATTTCTCCTCGGTCGAGTGCAGTCAGCCATCCGCTTTTTTCCAGCCACAAGCTAAAATCAAGTCCTATTGGCATGGGTGGAAATGCAATAATCTCACTGAAAAACTCGTGCTTATAGTAAACTGGAACACCCAGCGATTGACCCATTAAAACACCAATTGCAATTTGGGCTTTATAGCCACCAGTGGCATTAATGGCACAGTTATCTGGGTGATATTCCTGTACGATACGACTGATTTCTTTAACAAGATTACGAAGTCCTTTAGTACGAAAAAGCTTCGGTTCTTTGTCTTGGAGATATTCAATTTTTCGCGGTTTAGCTATATGTCCTTTGAATTGGTAATAATACTGGAGAATTTTCGCAATATTTTCACCTTCTTCTGTAGCAGAATAACAGAAAAATAGTAAGGATTTATCAGCACAGTATTCGCGTTCAACTAAATCGCTAATCGAATTAATTTCAGCACCACATAGACGTGTTGTCCCAGGTATAGTGTTTAATAATTCAGCGATATGTTTCCAGTTTTGATTTGTTAATGCAGTTTTCAGATTGGTGATTAATTCTACAGATAAATATTGATGGTCTGTTTTTGGTTGTTTGGCAACCCATTCATCGTATTTATCTGGAACTGGAAGTCCAAATAAATTTGGTTTAAATAAACTTGTCCCAACAGTGCAGATTAAAATGTTCTTTTTCATGATAAATACTCCTAATTTTAAAGTAAATTTTTGGTTTGTCCCATTCCTAAACGAGTTTTAATACCCGTCCCGGAAAATTGGGCATATTGAATTAATAAATCTGCAATATTCGCAAGTAAGGAATCAGCACGATTAAAAACTTGTAGTGTTACATCACCAATAAATCCATTGACGTAACCCCTGTGTAACTGAATGCTGCGTGTCTGGATTTTGTGGTATTTCAAAAAAATTGCATTACTTAAATAAGTTATTAATTCATCTCCACCCAAGTACACGGGTGCGAACTTATTCCAACGTTCTAACCAATTGCGAAAGATTAAATTTGGAATTGGTAGCGGTATAGTAATAGCTTGCTGAGAAAATGCAGTGGGTGTGGTAAATTGTAGTTCAAATTGTCGCACTGGTTCGGGTTCATTGGCAACTAAGTTGGTATAAAGTTCTTCATAGCTAGTTATTTTGTCTTCGCGGTTGATAATATTAAATTTTGCGCCTAAAAATTCGAGTGATTCTGTGAGGTTTAAGTTGATAATTGCTTTACTTGCTGTTGACTGTAACCCGCATAGTGAGAGTTGATAAAAATTATCGGGTTGAAAAGTAAAAAAGTCTTGAGTCGTCGTATATAGTCCACAGATACCTGAATAGGATGTAGAAGGTATTCTTTCGTCACCTACTTCTAAACCCAGTTTTTGATGTAATAGTTTAACGAGTTCCAAGTTATAGGAACGAGGTAAAGAACTTGGTTCGGATACGGTTATAGTGAAAGTGGAACGGATTAGCATTTTATGAAATTATCAACTTAATTGTATCAAATTATATCTTTTTATAGTTCAATCTTAGTTGAATTAATTCTTGATAACAATTGGATGCTTCCTGCTCGTTATTAAGTTGTTGGAACGTCAGCATTTTATAATACCAAGCAACTGCTTGATTAGATTGAGAATTAATAACTAAATCAAAACATTCTAGAGCTTCATCATAATGACTAGACTTGTAGAAAATAATTCCTTTATGCAACACTACTTCAGTTGCATTTGGTTTTATATCTAGCAAAGTATTATATGTATCTATGGCTAGATCGTAAAGTTTTAAATAACTGTAAGCAATACCAATATTAAAAATAGCTCGAAAATGTGTAGGTCTGATTTCAATAACTTTTTTGTATAGTAAAATCGCTTCTTCATGGTGTTTTCGGTTCTTGAGAATATTTGCTCGAATATACCATTTTTGAGTGTAGCTATATCTAAAATATTTAGATGGAGTATTTTCTCTATTTATAAAATAAGATGATAAACTGTTTAGATCATTTAATACTTCTGAAGCTGACTGATAACGATCTTTAAAATAACATTTTGTCATTTTATCTATAATGTTAGCAAATTCACAACTGATATGTGCATGATTTCGCCAAATAATTTCACCAGAGTCATAATCTTTTGATGGAACAGAGCCAATAAAAGCTTGAATTCCAATTATACCTACAGCATACACATCACTATAAAATCCTGGTCTACCGTTTGCTTGTTCATCTGGCATATAATCTTCTTTACCAATTACAATTGTTTTGCTACGTTTTGGCTTACCAGTATTATCAATTAATACCTGTTTTACTGCTCCAAAATCTATTAAAACTAATTTGTTATCTTGTCTTCTTTTAATTAAATTATCAGGTGTAATATCACGATGAATCACATTATTCTCTTGTATAAATTTTAATATTTCCAGAATATCTATTAATAAAAAATAAATTTGTTGCTCATCGAGATTTCCATTGCTTAACTCTTCACTTAGTTCATATCCTTCTATGAATTCTTCTACTAAATATAATTGTTTGTCTTCTTCAAAAAAATCAAACAGTTTGGGAATTCTATCATTTTCTCCTAAAAACTTAAGGGTTTCAGCTTCAGTAGAAAATAATCTTTTGGCTGTTTCCCAATTGATAGGCTTTAGTGGATCTATTGAAGGCTGAAGTTGTTTAACTACATACCAAATATCTCCCGATGATTTTATATCGTGAGCCAAATAAGCTCGACCAAATCCTCCTCCTCCTAAGAGGTCAATAATTTTATATTGCTCACGAATTATCTTTCCAATCATATTTAAAAAAAATAGTATAATTGGTAACTATAAAACTTTTAATTTAATCCAACCTGGTATAAATTTAATTTCACCATCTGCATTTACTACGCTGCGTCTAGACTTGGGTGCTTCAAAATCGGGTGCTTTTAACCCACAAGTGTCTCGAATTTCTTCACGCAGTTCGTCATCAAAAAGTAAATCTACAGTTGTTCCAGTCATTCCGCTACCCCAGCCTAGACGTAAAGCGTAAGGACTTTTTTCTGGTTCGTAAATTTCGCGGATATAATTAAAATCTAAATTTCTGCCAGCGCGAGGATTATTTTTAATATCATTCCAATAGTCATGTTCATAATCCCATTGATCTTGAGCAAATTCTTGACATATTTTTATCAGTTCATTGAGAGTTGAAAATGGTAGTTGCATTTTTTGTTTATGCTTAAACCAAGTCAACATTTCTGTGTCTAAAGTCAGGGTAAATTCAGTGTGAACATTCCGCAGCATTTCTGCATAGATTGAAGCTTTATATTTGGCTAAATGATCGGGGAAGCGGCTGGAAACTATTACTTCTGCGACTACAGAAAAATTAACACGGATTTGCTTTTTTTGTTTAGTAGTAATTCTGCGTTCGATTAATGGTTCTGAATCACTTACTTTCAGCGCACGTAAAAAATCTGTATTTTGACTGCGACCTGTAAATACTCTATCTTGATAGGTGAGCGTAAAATCTGAAAACAAATCCATAAAGAGGTCGTCATCTAAAAATTTATGCTGATGTTTGTTAAGTGTTCCTAACTTAGAACGTAATTTTTTCTCAATTTCGCTAACTCGCTTTTCGGATGGTATTTTGTATTTATCAGCATATTTGAGAAGATGATAAACGATCGCTGTTTTAATTGCACCTTTGATTGATGACCCAGGAATGTATAATTGTCCCATGCCGTTGCGGATCATCGGGCGTAAATCGGTGATGCGTTCCTCGGTTAGTTTCTGACTGATTGCAGACTTGGGAAATATCGCCTCACCATCTGCATCAACAATGTTCCACCACTCATCACCAAATGCTTGTTTTAGCAAGTTTGTGATGTCCTGACGGTCATTTATTGCTTGGATATAGTCGTCTAAAAATCGCCCTCCCTGCTTTTTCAAGGCTTTGGCGATCGCTTCTTGGTTTGGCAGGTATACTTTATTATTTGCATCTACGTATTCAAATGGGCTTAAGCGAGATACAGAGGAACCAATATGCAAAATTGGACTTTCAAGGCGTATCCGTTTTGACTCGTAGGTGTCTGGTTTTTTGAGAATGGGAGAAGCAAGCATTGGGGATTTGGGATTTATGAGTTATGCATTTGGGGAAAATTAAACCGCATTTGCAGAGTTTGCAGAGAAATTTTTAAATTTGGGTTTAAATTTGGACTTTAATTGCTAGGCTGAAGCTGATACCACTGCGATAAATTTTGTGTCTTTTGAATTCGCTAGGGGTGACATCGATAAGTTTTCCATGTGGTTGTTTGGGAAAAACTGAACCTTCAGTAAACATACGTACCATCTGGCGACGAATATTACTTTCAGCTAACCATCCTCCCCGTTCTTGAATTTCGTAGCTGCTAGAATTGGCTGTAATCAAATTTTGGAGTATGGCTTGGTCATTATCCCAGAACATACTGAGTAAACACTGATGGGCGGATGTATCTGAAAATTTAGTAACTGACTGCCAAATCTTAGGTAATTCTAACCATTGAACTTTGAATTGTCCCGCACCACTGGTACGTTCACCACCTATACCTTGTTCGCCTAAAAATTCTAATGCGTGTTGGAGTTGTGTAATTAATTGTTTGTCGTCGCGCTCAATTTGTAGGAGAAAATATAAGCCTGATAGACTTTCTACGTCTTTACCATTTTGCTCCCAGTGATATTGCACAAATCCTGTATGATAAAGGTTGGTAGCGCGTGTAACTCTGTCTACGGCAATTTTGGGTACTTTATCTGTACTAAAGGCGGTTTTATAATCAAATGTACCAGCATTTTTAAGTGCTGTAACCGTGCCATCTTTTTTATTTGTTCTGTCAATTAATTCTTGGCTGTCATCGGTACTAAATCCTTCTGTTTGATACCATCGCTGCCAAATTTCTAGAGGTAGGTAGTTTAGTCCTTTATATGTTTTGAAAAATGCCAAATCGTTGTCTTTGGGATAATTAATTGGGAATTTTAGAGGACGTGGAAGATAAAAAATTGTCCGCTTGTCAACTTCTCGATAGATGAAGGTCGAACTCATCCGCACGGGTGTATTTTGCTGAAATTCCTGTAACAGTTTTTCGACTGCTTCTTTACCAAATAACCGCGCATACGCAGTCACCCAAGCACTAAATAATGTATCCGAACGCACTCGTTCTTTTGACTCCTCCATACCAATACCCAACTCGCCAAAGTGAACAGGCGATCGCCCAAAGTTGAGTTTAACCAACTTCCAAGTTGTCATAATTAACCCCCTGGTGCAAGTTGTCGTTGGATGTCGTCGCGCAGACGTGCAAAGTTTTCTAATAATGCTTGCGTGTTGGCGATGGGTGCAATTTCTTGTAACCCAGATTGACCGGGTGGGGTGTTGGTAATTTGTTGATATTGTGCAAAGTTGCGGTAGGAAAATTGGAAATTTTGGAATAGTACCTTACCGTAACCGCGTGAACCATGTCCCCCAAGTGCATCGTCTTCGAGAATAGCCAGTGCGATCGCAATATTTTGTAAGTCCTCAAATACCTGGTTTGCGTCTTCCACTGTATAAATAAGTTCAAACTCGAATACCGACCCTGCTGGAACTCTTTCTAATTGTCGGGGATTTGCTGCTGCTGTGACGCGATCAATACCGTTTTCAAATTTCCATTCGGTCATATATAAACCTGTGTCAACTTTTTTCAGTTGTTCGGCAGATTCGCGTTGTAAATGACAGTCGCGGACTATTAAACGTGCGGGACAATTGCGACCGCGATTAATTTGGATATATTCTTTACTTTGTAAGGTGCGAGTTCGATTACTTTTATTTTCTTCCCAAAAATCTTGATTTCTAGCTATATCAACTGGCATCCAAAATTTAGAACCACCTGTAGAACCAAATATACGGCTAACTTTGCAAGTACGCGCACCTTCATAGGGAATAATTAAGCCGTCGATTTCTGTGATTCCATCTTCTAAATCATCGCTTTCATAACGATATGTACCGCTACCTCCGGTACGATTGAGGGGTTTATTTAGCAACCGTTCTAAAATTGATCGTAATTTACCTTTAATAGATGAACCAGGAAGGTAGGGATATTTGGTCAGTGGATCGCGAATAACGGGTTTATCAAGTCCACCGATATCGAGGTTTTCATTACCACCACCAATATGTAATCCTGTTTTTACTTCCAGATTACTTTTGATGGTGAATTTACCAAGTAGAGGTTTTTGATTAAGCGATGCTGGCATAGTTATATTTGGGATTTTAGATTTGGTGTTCGTCATCAAAGCTGAATTATCTTACTTTCCTCCTTCGGCTTTGTGATAGGCAATAATCGATTCAATTAATTGAACGAGACGTTCAAAATCTTCTTTGCTATAGACTTTATCAATTGCATCAGAAATAACATCACTTAAAGGTTTGGCTGCACGCTGTCTGGCTGCTGCGTAAGCGAGTTTAGGTTTAAGTAATACAATATCTGTTTCTATTTTGGAAAACCTTAGTTTATCTTTTCGTTTATCAGCATCAGTTTGAATTTTTCTAATTTTATCATCAATTTCTTTATTATCTTTTATATTTAGTTGCAATTTTTGTTTTTCGGCTTCAGCTTGTTCTTGGATTTTTTTGATATTTTCATCATCATCCTGAGTGAGACTAGCTTTGATTTGATTAACAGCATCTAAGAATTTTCGTACTTGATTAGTTTCCAAGCGCTGTTGTTTTAAATAGGGACCAAAATCTTCTGCGTGTTTTACAAGGTCGCGGATAGGGTAGTCTTTTAATCCACCCTGCAAGCTTTTAATTTTTAAAGTTATTTGGTCAACAATTGTGATGTCCGGCATATTTATGGTACACGATTTAATAGTTCAATCCAAGTTGCGATCGCTCGAAAGTAAAGAGCGTTATAAGGATTTTTCAATGATTTACGAAAATCATCATCTTTTAGTACCTCTCTCGGCAATCTAGCTAGAGTATAAGCGATTTTTGGGAGATGTAAATAATAGCGAGTTCCTTTTGCCTCCTCTGATTTCTTAGCTTCCTCCGAAACAAAGTTTTTCAAAGCTTGTTCTTGAATTTGCGCTGTTGCTAGCAAGTTACGCACAAAGTTACGTGAATAGTTTAGTCCAATTTGCTGTGATTCTAAACGTTCAACAAAAGGCATTATCCCTAACAAATTTGGCTTGGCTTCTGACTTTAAATAATCTTGAATATCTGAATGATTTTTTTCAATATCATCAATACCTAACCATTCATCCCACTTAAATACTTGACCGAATAAACACAAGCTATCTCGTCCATTACCTTTGGCAATCTCTTCAGCGTCTCCCGATTCTTCTGCTGCTTGGTAAAGCGGAAATTTGGCATCATTAATACTGACTCCAGCCGATAGTGTTATATCAGGGTTTTGCCCAGTATAAGCGCGGAAGGATTGATAAACATCAAATCCAAAATCAACAACTTCATTCCACGCACCGCTAACAAATAAGTCGTCACCACCCGCGTAAATAAATAGTAAAATTCTGGGTATTTTGTCTACAGTGTCATCTTTATTTGGTAATTGTTTTGTACTTTTAGGAATATTATCCTGACGATTATTCGCCAAAGTATTTAGATATACTTTGAAAAAATAGCTCATTTGGCGAGATAATCCAGCGAGTCGTGGTAATGTTTGATTTTCGCTTAACCCCTTAGCAAAAATTTGTCCCAACCTATCTACATCCATTCGTAAATAACCCATGCGTTTGATACCCCTGGCTTTTTCTGCCATTTCACCCGCAGACATAAAGCTGGTATCTTCTGGATTTTCACCGATTTTTCCCTGCGGATAGTTTCCTAACAGTAAAGGTACACAATTACGAAAACCTTTAAATTTGTAATGTTCTATATCCCAATCATTAACTAATAAGATTGTGTCCGATTTTAAATCTACCTGCTTCCAGTAATCAAATAAATGGTAATATACTGGTTGGTCTGAAAATTCAAATGCCAGTGTATGCAAGGCTTTACCAGGGTTTTTAGCGTGCGATCGCACTATCGCATCCACCCGAAACAACCGTCCCCCCAACCGAAACATATTACGACAAGTTCCACACGCTAACACAGAATCAGGTTCTTTGTCGTTTAAAGGTTTCAAGTTTTCTTCATCATCCCGATGGCAAACTTGACACGGTGTATGTGCAAAATAAGGCTTGAGTAACTCCGATAAATCTTCTATTCTGTCTGCAAATTTACGCGATTTGTACGCAGCTAATTGTTTTGTTGCATCCGTCCAATGTTGTGCAAATTTACCTTCGCTAGCAATATCTGCAATCGGAAACGGTTCTGAACTGTCGAGTGCAAGGTAAACTTGTCCTTGAAATTCTTTTCGCAACCATTGGTTAAACTGTATCCGAACTTGTTTTATAATATCTTTTGTTGCGTCAGTACCTGGTGCTAATATATAGATGTTTCCACCACCCGCATATATAACATTGGTGCGGGGAAGGTTTAATTTGCTAAGTAGTTGCTGGACAACTTCTTCTGTCACCAACTCTAGATAAAAACTACGTGCGCGAAGGGATTTTAACGCACCATCGGAAGATATCGTGTAGATAAATTTCTGAATTCCCGATAAGTCACCCGCAACAATACTAAGTTTAGTTGCGTCGGGATTATTTGCGATCGCACTCGCAACCGCAGCGGTAGTTCTCGCTTTATCTACCAACGCTACATCCGCTTCCCCAAAGCTGATAAAAGAACCGAACTTTTCTAAAATCAGGATTAACAGCGATAAATTTTGCCAATTATTAGGGCTATTTTCCAGAAATTTGATTTCCTTGTGAATTTGCTGTTTTAGTGCTTGTAAGTCATCTGAACTTGGCTTTTCTTCTTGAGGATAAGGGATATTGGGGTTAGAATTGTCAATCGCTTTCGGCAGCCAAAAATGCTGTTTATCTTGACCTTGCGACAGCTTCACCGAGTCAAATAATAACCGTAATGCTTGAGGTTCATCTGACCATTTTAAGTAGTTTTTTGCTTGGGCGATCGCCTGAGAATCTTCAGGTCGAGGTAGCTGTACACCCGACCACTTAGCTAAATAAAATACCGCTTGTTGGATGACTGTTAAAGCTTCTTTATCTGGTGAGATTGGCGAAAGTGTCATGGGCAGTACGTTTTAAACCGACGCATTATATATGATTTGATTTCAAGTGAATCGCACAAGTCATATTTGAGACATCAAGCACATATTAGCGCTTTTCTAGCTTTTATGGCAGAAAATCGACATTTACGCCACAAATGGATACATAACTTATCCGTTTTCTTTTAATTGGACGAATAAATTATCACACAGAGGTGGAAAAGGCGTTTTCCAGTTAGGTAAGTGGAAAAAATAACTATGTCCACAGTGAATAAAGCGGAGGTTAGGCGATCGTTTTTCTAGATTCTAGTTTGCATCCCCGTTAGGGGAAGAGGATTTGTAAACGAAATGAACTATGAAATAAAGATGCCTGAGCTTGCTGATAAAGGGTTTCCATCCCCGTTAGGGGAAGAGAATTTGTAAACACAGGACAAAGACAACACCAAACTGTTGGTGACGTGAATGTGTTTGCATCCCCGTTAGGGGAAGAGGATTTGTAAACTCTTTCCGTTTCTAAACGAAGCGGAGTATGTCCGTCCAATTGCGTTTTCATCCCCGTTAGGGGAAGAGGATTTGTAAACATGGTGAGCAAAGCTATCAAATGGTTAGCATCAGGTGAAGGGTTTCCATCCCCGTTAGGGGAAGAGGATTTGTAAACTTTGTTAAACCTTGCCAACTGCCGAAGAAGGTGTGGGACATATTTCCATCCCCGTTAGGGGTAAGTGGTTTGTAAAGGTTGATTGTCATATGCCATGAGCTGACGATCAAATGTTTCCATCCCCGTTAGGGGTAAGTGGTTTGTAAAGTCGCCGTTATCTACCTGGACGGCGACAAGGTTAAGGGGTTTCCATCCCCGTTAGGGGTAAGTGGTTTGTAAAGGCAATCCATTACGCAACTTGGAAACAAGAATATAAAAAACGTTTCCATCCCCGTTAGGGGTAAGTGGTTTGTAAAGAACGCAACATTGATTGCTAATCCGAGCGCAAATGCAGAGTTTCCATCCCCGTTAGGGGTAAGTGGTTTGTAAAGTCGATTGTAGAGCCTAAAGGAGTAACAAGCCAACAAATTGTTTCCATCCCCGTTAGGGGTAAGTGGTTTGTAAAGACCTGATGCTGCGATTATACCTTCAAAAACAATTTTAACGGTTTCCATCCCCGTTAGGGGTAAGTGGTTTGTAAAGTAAAATATGTGATTCCTTTGATTTTAAGGATATGGAAATGGTTTCCATCCCCGTTAGGGGTAAGTGGTTTGTAAAGTCCCCTTGGAGAAACAGAAACTGGAGAGTTGATGAGAGTTTCCATCCCCGTTAGGGGTAAGTGGTTTGTAAAGCTCTCGGATTGGCTTCTGCAGTTGCTTTGGCTTCATGTAGCGTTTCCATCCCCGTTAGGGGTAAGTGGTTTGTAAAGAATTTTATTTGCAACCATTCTCTGAGAAAGAGTCAAGTTTCCATCCCCGTTAGGGGTAAGTGGTTTGTAAAGTAGTTGTTAGATCGGAATCTACCATTGGGGACTCCTTCGTTTCCATCCCCGTTAGGGGTAAGTGGTTTGTAAAGCGCCTACGACAGTATTGTTGTCAATAGCCTCTACAGGTTTCCATCCCCGTTAGGGGTAAGTGGTTTGTAAAGTACAGCCATATGCAACAATAACAATTCCGATAACGGAGAGTTTCCATCCCCGTTAGGGGTAAGTGGTTTGTAAAGACGACGGGGATCTGGCGCTCATCACTTTGGCAGGTGGTTTCCATCCCCGTTAGGGGTAAGTGGTTTGTAAAGGAGAAGCGAGGTACGCTCTCGCTTAACTCTGTGTTATGTTTCCATCCCCGTTAGGGGTAAGTGGTTTGTAAAGTTTATGTAACTCAAAATACGCAAGGCGGCACTCGGAAAGTTTCCATCCCCGTTAGGGGTAAGTGGTTTGTAAAGTACCGATATCAATTTACGTCCTGGACAAGTTCAAAAGAAGTTTCCATCCCCGTTAGGGGTAAGTGGTTTGTAAAGAAATGGATACAGCGTTTGCGGGTGACACTTTATTGTTTCCATCCCCGTTAGGGGTAAGTGGTTTGTAAAGTTAATTTACAACCTGGATCAGTTGCCCCTAACGTTTCCATCCCCGTTAGGGGTAAGTGGTTTGTAAAGTCTCCGAAGGTTACTCCCAAAGAGTTCCTTCTGAACAACGTTTCCATCCCCGTTAGGGGTAAGTGGTTTGTAAAGGAATAAGGAGCTTGATAATGCAAGTTTGGCTATTAAGTTTCCATCCCCGTTAGGGGTAAGTGGTTTGTAAAGCACAATATCAGAAGCCGAGTCGCCAGGTGCATTGGGCAGTTTCCATCCCCGTTAGGGGTAAGTGGTTTGTAAAGGGAATTAATATTCAAAGACAGCAGATTACCATTGATGTTTCCATCCCCGTTAGGGGTAAGTGGTTTGTAAAGCAGTGCAGACCTCGTGTTACAGACCTTCTGCCACACAGCGTTTCCATCCCCGTTAGGGGTAAGTGGTTTGTAAAGGTTAACCAAAGTGGAGACGGAACAAACAATGCTACGGTTTCCATCCCCGTTAGGGGTAAGTGGTTTGTAAAGAGAAGTTTTTGGCGCAACTGATTACTGTGTTGAGAACGTTTCCATCCCCGTTAGGGGTAAGTGGTTTGTAAAGTTGCCTTTGCCATTCTGATGATCCCAATAACTACTGTTGGATCGTTTCCATCCCCGTTAGGGGTAAGTGGTTTGTAAAGAGTTCACCTTTGGAACCATTGCTGTGATTGTGTTTGAGATACCCTAATCGACACCACTCTGAAAAATTACAAAAAATTTCCAAAAGTTAGCCGATTTCGCAGCCTGGAAACCTTGCTACATAAAGCATCGACACCACTCAACGGAATTATGCGGTTTTCAAGGTTCTGGCGACTGGTGTCGATTTATCGATACATTTTTGAATTATAAGTATTTAATCCTCTTGTTTCAACGCCCGTCGCGCTAATTTAACATAAGTTTTCACCGTTTCATAAGGCATCCCCAAATCTTGCGCTACCACTTGCAACGATTCTCCCATTTCTCGCCGTGCTAAAATTGTCGCCCATTTAGTTGCAATCTCATCCGCGCGATCGCCCCCAGTACGTTTGCGTTGTAGCTTAAAAATTTCTGCTAAATCTTCAATCCGTTTTGCCAACACACTTTCCACATCCGGTACATCGTGCAAAACTTCGGATGACCAACCTAACCGCGTTTGTCCCAACCCAAAGGTAGTTTTATGACCGGTACCGCAGTAAGGTGCGAGTTTCCCCAAAGCATAAAATAACTGTTGAAACTCCGCCTGTTTAGATCCTTCCTTAGTTAAACTAAACTCAATTGCCCCAGTAAAACCTGTCACCGCGCCTTTTTTACCCGCTAGTACCTTCGCGGTTGTTATCTGACAACGATTTATCAACACACAATCATCTACCCAAGCCAGGAAAGCATCTTGGTCAACAATTATCCCAGAAAAGTCATTCCAGCGTCGCAAGTAGCTGTGGAAGATATTAACTGGTACTGGGAGCGGGAAGTGATGACCTTTGCGGCGAAAACTTGTAGGACTCAAGAATTTTAAGCTGACAGTATTGCCATGCTCAGAATTTAGCAGTTCGGCATAAGTTGTGGGAGGATGAATAATATCGCAAGAATTTATCTTTAAAGGTGCATCGCGTAAGTCAACTACACTGGGCAAGTTTTCCACCCACTCAAGCATCCACCTTTGGACTCGACTTGATAAAGCTGTGACAGACCAGCGGTAAGTAGTGCTAGCAGATAATTGTATTTGTCTGCCGCTACTAATTATCTCTCCATCTAAAGCAGAGATAGTAAAAGGTTTTTCCGATTCCCCATCGTGGAGGTAAGCAGAAAGTTCCGCGTCAAGCGATCGCGCTTGGTTGAGAAACCAAGCATGGAGTCCAATAGTATACTGCGGGTAAAGGTAAGCATCTTTTTCGGGGATTAACTCAAACTCCAAGCCGATTAACTCTGTATTTGGCGACCATGTAAGCACAGAAGATGATGTAGTTAGCTTTTTTTGAATGCGTCGAGGCATGGTAGCATTTAAGCTATGTTTTTTGCATCTTATCAAGTTTTCATCCCCTGATGGGGATTTAATCAGTCAATAGTATTAGTAGGCGATCGCATTCGTCCCGGTATGCGCTCGTTACCCTCTGGAGAAAGCAAGTTATAGCACAAGCCTTGGTGCTGCCGGACATCAACAGATGATAAAACCTAGACACCAAAAGACTTTTCACCCAGTCCCCAGTCCCTAGTCCCCAGTCCCCTGCTATACATCTTTGGTTGTATCGAGGTTTTGAAATCAGCACCAAACACAATACCCCCGCTGAATTTGTATGTCAAATCTTGCGTTTCAATGGGTTCGGGTTTGTCTAGCAGTGCAGCTGCGGTGCAAGTGTAGCTTTGGTTGCAGCAGGTGAGGGGAAAGCGATCGCAACTGATATCCTTGAACAATACAACCAAGCTGGTTACAGTGGACGAATTTTGGTTTTTTGTTTGGGATTGAGTGATGCAGCCTAAAGTTGTTTTTGGAAACGCCAAAGAAGAAGG
Source organism: Tolypothrix sp. VBCCA 56010 (assembly GCF_050875635.1). Classification (NCBI taxonomy): domain Bacteria; kingdom Bacillati; phylum Cyanobacteriota; class Cyanophyceae; order Nostocales; family Tolypothrichaceae; genus Tolypothrix; species Tolypothrix sp. VBCCA 56010. The sequence goes on along the minus strand of NZ_JBPAOH010000016.1, from coordinate 44,119 downwards.
CGCAAATCGTGGGGGTGGGTGAGAAATGCTAAAGGGGAGGTTGTACTCACGGCTTATGCGCCCACCGTCACGCCTCGCAGTTCCTGGCTTACTCCTGCTTCTTGTCCCAAGAAACCCGGTTTCTTAGAGAAACCGGGTTTCTGGCGCAGGTTACAACCAATTCCCCACCAGAACATAAGGCGCCCAGTTTGATGGAGTTTTGTCCTTAGCAAAAACAGTGAGTTGGGCAAGCTGGAGGGCTTCGGCTTTATTTACCCCAGCCTTTAACTGTCGGTAAAACTCACTCATCACATCGGCGGTAAAGCGATCGTCCACTGACCACAATGTAGCTAATGTACTGCGTGCGCCCGCTCGCACAGCTATCCCAGCCAGTCCTAAGGCTGCTCGTTTGTCTCCAAGAGCAGTTTTGCAGGCACTGAGGACGAGTAATTCAATGCTCTTAGACTTGCTTTGGTCGCTTACTCGCAGTAAAGTATCAAATTCCTTAACCTTAACCAGTTTATCCGAGGTGAGAATAAAAGTTTTTTCCGGATCGGAACTAAATTCGCCGTGCGTCGCTAGGTGAACCACCGAGAAGAAAGTCGATCGCAACTGATTTTGCAGGTTCAATTCGGTAAACTTTTGATTTAACAGTTCTTCACTTCTAGGTATCTCAGTCTTGATTTCTTTTAATTCCCGTGGTACGTTTTCCAGTGCGGGAAATTCTCTGCCTTCGACTAAGCGTTTTTCGCTGACTCCAGCAGTTAAAGCGTTTAACTGTATTTTTTGCAAAGGTTTGGGGTCGAGAAGTTGCAAACCAGGAGTTAAGGCGATCGCATATTTCTCTAACAAATATTTCTGCTGCTGTTTATCGTAAAGAACCCCCATCGGGATATTCCGCAACTCACCATCGAGTACAAACACTAAGGTTTTTATCCCACTTTTAGCTAACTCTGCTTCTGCTGGTCGAATTAACCAGTCATATATCTGTTGCGATCGCTGCTGAACCCGAACTGTCCCGCTGACATCTAGTAAGTTTGTCCTCAAATCTGCTATAATGCCTTCCACATCCTTTTGGGCTATTACAGTCTTGTAGTAGCGCAAGTCTTGATTAGGCAACTTGAGAATAACCTCTATGCGGTCTGGCAAAATAATCGGATAGATAACTGCTGCTCGTTGGTCTTTTTTGTCAACCACTGGGTCAAGTTCTTGCGTAAGATTTAAACAAGCTGACCGAAAGAAGTTATCCAGTTCTGCCAATTGCAGAGATTCAATTACATCACGAGCAAGCTTTAGATTGTCTTGATTGATACCGGATTGGGGAAAGCGCAAAAGCAATTCAACTAACTCTCGATACACCGGTTCGACATTTTCCCGAAAGGAAAACTGAACGTCTGGATTGATAGCAACTAAATCCCGACGCAGAGATTGCAGGGTTTTATAAGCTACATTGTAGGATGCGATCGCGCCTTTAATATCTCCCTTTTTGTTCAGCAAACGTCCCAACTGCCATTGCCATTGATAAGCAATGTCCGATGCATTAATAGTCTGCGCTTTGAACAAAGCTTTCTCAGTGAGGTTTTGAGCATCAGATAACTGCCCCGTTTTTTCATACAACTCACCAAGAGTACCTTCAGCATAAGATTCTGCTCGCTGGTCTTGCAAGAACACCGCCTGCTTGACAGCGGTGGATAATTGTTGGGCAATATCCAGCCATGAGGGGGTATCTGTCCTGGTTTCTGTTCTTACTTGTGTTAAAATTTTTGCAAATATAATCCGACTATATACTGAAGTTCTGCTGGGGGGCAAGTTGCTAATTTCTGATTTAATTTGGGATGACAACGCTAATGCATCTTTCAACCTATGAAAATCTTCCTTGTTCTCCAAAAGTAGGCTAAGTAAATTTAGGTGAGCCTGAATGCGTATAATAGAGGAAACAGATGTAGCAGCCTGCTGGTAGTACTCTGAAGCCGCTTTAGTGTCTTGCTGGGCACGGGCTGTGTTGCCTAAACTGAGTTGAGCAAGTGCGATCGCTTCCAGCGGGGCTTTGCCCATCGCATTTTCAGATTGCACTCGCTGTGCCACTGCTAAACTTTTCCCTAACACCAGCCGCGATACACTTAAATCACCCACGACTCGGCGGACATTGCCGAGACTACGCAATCCTGTGGCTACAATAGGTGAGTCTGGAAGGCTTGTAAGAGTTTGCTGCACCTCGGTTAAAATCTTGTTAGCTTGAACATAAAGCCCCAAAGCTTGCATTGCTTGTGCAGAGTTAATTTGGTTACGAGTTAATGCAGCAGTATCGCCTATTTGCTGATAAATATCAGCGGATTTTTGCCAGGTAGTTAAAGCTGCTGACGCTTGTCCTTGTGTTAATTGTAACCTTCCTTGCACATCTAAGGCTTGTGCGAGAATTTGCGATCGCTCACCGGAAGTACCTGTATTTTCCCCGCTTTGTAATATTTGCAGACTTTGGGCGTGAAGCGAAGCTATCGCATTGCGAATCGCTTTGTTAGCTTCCGTCCACTGTCCAAGTTCAAAGAAGGTGAGGGAAAGATTGCTCAGAGTCATCGCTTCCCTTAATTTATCCCCAGAGGCTCTATACGCAGTAACTGCTTGTTGCAATACTTTAACCGCCTCAGCAAACTGTGCCGCATCGTATAAGATTTTACCCTGTTCCACTAGACTTTCAGTCTGAGATGAGCTACTTGTCATTTGCACGGCAGGAGCTTTCGCCAGAACAGGTGATACTACCATAAATGCAGTTATCAGCGCCAATAGTCCGCCAACCAAAAATTGACGGGTAAACGTATTTCGTAGTAAGCACTGAAGTGCTTCTTTAAGCGCTGAAGCGTTTACTACAAATTGTAAAGTATGGAAAAATACACGCCGTTTTCTTGCCATGTTCTTTCCCTCGAATCAACATATACTAAAGGAATACCCCAATCAACACGAGCAGTAAAGCGATCGCTCTGACGCCACTGCAAACCCAAACCGACGGATGCCAAAGTGTTAACCTCCGGATTTTGTCTACCTGAGTTCCAAGCGCTACCCACATCCACAAACGGAACAACTTGCAAAACTCCCTGCCACTGGGGAATGCGTAAAATTGGGTACTGAAGTTCTGCGGTAGCGAATACACCATTATCTGTAAGTAAAAAATCTTGGCGGTATCCCCGAACACTTCCCAAACCGCCCAAGCCAAACTGCTCTATTGGCAAAAGCGATCGGTCTGCTAGTTGCATATTCGCACGTATTAATACTAAAGTATCTTCAGCTAAAAGACGCACCCATTGCGCTTGTCCCTGCCAAGAAAAAAAGCGACTATCGGGAGGGTTTGCATTAATTGTGGCATCGAATGCACCGATGCCAAAGTTGAACGCAGAACGAGCGGCGATAACTTCACGGCTGTTGCGACTCGTCCATTCTTGAAAAAATTGCAACGATGAAACGCGAGTGCGTCCTTGTTCATCAGCCCCAGGCGAAAGTTCAGTTGGGAGAAGCCCAAATTCCTCTCGAAAGAGCAACGAGGAGATATCACTTTCGCGTCGAGAAGCCGTTAAACCAAGGGCGAATTCTTGGGTGGGAGTCTGGACTATTGGCTGGCGAAATGTCAAATCATAATAGCGGGAAGCTGATTCAATATCTAAGATGTTGAAAGGACGTTCAATAACATTGCTGGATGTGTTAGCATAGTTAAATGTTAACGTGCCATTGCGCGGATTAAGGGGTAATGTGTAACTAGCATCGAAGGAGTTGCTGCCATCGGTGTTGGTGTAGCCGACGGTTAAATTATCCCCCAGCCCTAATAAATTTGCTTCATTGATTTGAAGGCGGCGGCGGAAACTGCCAACGCTAGGCGATCGCCCATTATCCAAGGCTATTTGAGTATTGAAGGACTTAGCCTCCCTCACCCGAACTGATAGTATACTTGTACCAGGACGGGAGCCAGCGGACAGTTCGGCAGACAAGTTTTGAATCAAAGGATTTTGTTGCAGTAGTTGCAGTGCTTGTAATAGGCGATCGCGATTAAAAGGCGGTGATGTAGCTAGAGCTAAACGGCTGCGTACATAATTGCGGTTTAACCGCCCGGTACCAGTTACGAGTATGTCTTCTAAACCACCTTCGACCACCTGGATTTTGACTACACCGCTGGTAAGGGTTTGAGGTGGAATATAGGCTCCAGAAGTAATGTAACCTTTTTTGATGTATAATTCGCTAATTGCGTCACGAGCTTGTAACAGTTGTGTAAATGCGATCGGTTTGTTGGTGAAGGGCGCAAGTACTTTCGCTAACTCTTCGCGGCTAAATACAGTGCTGCCAACAACTTCAAAGCGTTTAACAGTGAAGGTTTCCGAAACGCTTGGGATTTGTTCGTTGGGTGTGGGAACTGGGTTATCAGGTCGAAGTAAGTCGGATGGTGGGGGAAGTGGCGCTGGTGGTTGCGGTGGTGGTGATGGTGGCGCTGAGGGTGGCAGGACATCCTGCGGCGGAGGGATTTGTTGATTCGGTAGTTGTGCTGCATCCATTTGCGCTTTCAACGGTTTAGTTATCAGGCTGCTGAGTAAGATAAATAAACTCACCAGCAACCAGGACACTGCAAAACTACAAGGATATTTACGAACCATGACAAAAAGCTGGAGTTTGCCAGGAATTATGCGGAATAGCTGTGGGTGCATAAGCCGTGAGTACAACCTCCCCTTTAGCATTTCTCACCCATCCTTGCGCTTCCACAATCGGTGCTGGTGTCGGGCTAATTGTTTTTGAAACATTTGTACTAACGCGGTTTTCACCCCTTGGTTTGAGTGTTACCCAATCTACTTGAACAGCGTCAGGAGTGAGAAGTTCAGTTCTGGGATTAGGTGGTAAGCCACCGCGTCCGGTAATAATAAAACTACTTTGATTTTGTGCTGTACGCGGTTGACAGAGTTGGGACACTTCAGTGTCAAGTAGTACGGTGGGTAAGTTGACTAATCCGCGATTGGGGTCGATTTCGGGTGTGTTGATTTCGACTGTGCCGTTTACCCCAAACTGGGAACTAGCGGTGATGTCGCTTGTTTGTGGGTTCTGTTTTTCTTGCAATTGAGTGCCGTAGACACCAAAAGCGTTGATTTGGACGTTGCCACCAGATCCTGTGTAAGCGTTCGCGGTGATATCACTATTTTCAGTAGGGACAGCAACAACAAAGCCATTAGAGGCATTTATGACGATGTTACCGCCATCTCCACCAGCCTGTTCAGTCCCAGCAGTCGTGGAGATTTCGCTGCCACGACGCAAGAGTAATAAGTCTCGGACTCTCAAGGTAATGTTTCCACCATTACCAGATGTAGTTATAGCTTGGATAAGAGCCTGATTATTTAGCCGGATAGAGTTCGAGCCAACCTCGATGTTTCCGGCAGCCCCCTGTCCAAAGCTGCTGGCAGACAGTGCAGCGCGATTTGTGACAGACAGCGACCCAGTAGTAACTCTGATATTACCCCCATTTCCTACTCCTTTAGAGTTTACCGTGCTATATACTCCACTGGATAATCCATTGCTCCCTACACCATTAAAGGAGATGCTATCTTGTGCTGTAATCGTCACATTGCCTGCATCTCCTTTACCACCTGTGGCAGTAGATATTTGAGCACCATTAGTCAATTTGAAAAACCCAGTTGTGACATTGATGTTACCCCCCTTACCGACTGCTCCTGGGATTACCGCACTTAATGCTACAGTGGGGTTTCCATCGCTATTTACCCCATCAAAGGACACTGTATCGCGAGCAGTAATCGTCACGTTGCCTGCATCCCCCTGTCCAGCAGTGCTGGCACTCAGTCGGGCACCATCACTTAAAAAGAGAGACCCTGATGTGATAGTGATGTTGCCACTATTCCCTATGACTTGTGGGGAGACGAGGCTGCCAATTCCACTAAACAATCCATCATTTACCCCGCTAATAGTGACAGTATCGCGGACATTAATATTCACGTTCCCAGCATTTCCTTGTCCAGGGGGGAGTCCGTCTTCGGCTCCACGCACGAGGGTCTGCAATTGACCGCCATTGGTCAAGGAGAGCGAATCAGCAGAGACAGTGATGATACCCCCATTGCCGACTGCTCCAGCTTGCACCGTGCTGAATGCAGCACTGCCAAGACCGTCAAAGGAAACGGCATCACGGGCATTAATAGTCACATTGCCTGCATCTCCCTGTCCACGAGTGCTGGCACTCAGTTTAGCGCTATTGGTTACCGAGAGTGACCCAGCAGTAATATTAATGCTACCTCCATTGCCCACAGCCCCATATCTCACTTGACTGGCTGCCGCACTGGGGAATCCATCACTATCCACCCCGTCAAAAAAGACGGTATCACGGGCATTTATATTTACACTGCCCGCATTCCCCCGACCACGAGTGTTGGTAACCAGTTCAGCGCCATTTTTTACCGAAAGTGAACTAGTTGTGATATTGATACCCCCACCATTGCCCTCGGCTCCAAGTTGCACAATGCTTGATGCCCCACTTTTAAGCTTATCGCTACTCACTCCATCAAAGGAGACGGTATTGTGGGCATTGATATTTACACTGCCCGCATCCCCTTGTCCCAAGGTGACGGCATTCAATTGACCGCCATTAGTCAAAGCAACAGACCCAGTTGTGATATTGATGTCGCCTCCCTTGCCCATAGCTCTAGGTAGCACCGCATTAGCAATAAAGCTGTCATTAAGGTTTATTGATCCTGTCGCATTAATTTCAACATTCCCTGCCACAAAGCCAATAGAACCCAACCCTGAATCTATCCCTGCTCGCAGGGTACTTTTTCCCGCCAGGTTCAAGTTCTGGGCATTGATGGCAATACTACCGCCACCACCAGCGCGTACATTCACTCCAGCGCGATTAGTAAGGAATACATCTGCTCGTTGTACTCCTTGGGGAAAACTCGAACTCAAATTATTATCAGTAAAATTCAGTCCTATCGTTCCCTGTGCTGCTAATCCTCCTAACTCCACTCGCCCACCAAAAGCATTCAATAAGCCACCATCCATGCTAATGTTGCCGCCAACTAGCAGCAAACTCCGACCATCTGGAACACGTAGACCAAATGTATTAAAGTTCTCGGAAGGTAATCTTGCTGATGCTACTGAGTTATTTTGAATCGGTGCGGCAATTTGATTGAAGAAAAAAGCTGAAGGATTTACCGTTAGTAGTTCAGGATTATTCGGATTCGTTGCACTAAAAAAGCCTTGATTGCCAAAGCCGATCGCCGACGCTGTCGTCCCTACAAACGAACCTCTGACATCCAAACTCGCATTCTGCCCAAAAATAATCCCTGACGGATTTATCAAAAACAGGTTGGCATTGCCCAATACACCGAGCTTTCCGAAAATTTCCGAACGATTACCCCCCGTCACTCGGCTCAAAATATTCTCAATGCCAGCAGGATTGGTAAAATAGGCTCCTCGTCCTTGCTCAATATTAAATTCCTGAAAACTGTGAAAGAGGTTTGCTCCTCGAATTGCCCCACCATCAATGCGATCGCTGTTGATACCATTGATATCAACGTTAGGTATCACAACAGAACTTTCAGCACCTAAGCTATTATCGGGTATCGGCTTTAGCTGGGCTAATGCACAATTCCCAAAAAAAGCGAATGTTTGCCACATGGCTGCGCCGATCGCACACAAGCTGGCAATACCTAAAAACCTCCGACCCCGATTATTTATCCTCGACATTGCACCCCTCCAAACCTAGCAGTTACTGGTGGTCGAAGAAACCTCTACTAATTCTCAGTTTCACAGGTGAGAGTTTATGCAAAACCTTGATTTTCTTTACAAAAATTCATTAATAAACTGGCGGCAGAAATGACCAAGCCCTAACAACAAACTTTGTCACAAGCCCCGTCCTTATGCAGTCCGATTGCATTGGTCTGTTAAACATACTTTTCGACCAATGCAATCTTCTTCCCACACCCTACACCCTTACCCCCCACACCCTTCTTGCTGACCGTCGAAGCGTTCCTCACTGCCGCATTTGATTCAACTTACTTTTAAACGTCCTTGCATCCAATCAAATCTTTTTCCAGCTAGCGCCATACGATCTAAAACATTGGAATCAAGTTCATCCTCATATTCAATATTTTCATTGAGTGGCTGACCTTTGCTATAAACCCGTCTGCCATAACCAAGCCGACTCAGCATTTCCTGCAATCTTAAGATAAGCATAATCGCGATCGCTCGATAAAAGCGGGATGCAAAACCAACATCATCAAGCAATTTTGCTGCCAGTTGCTGTCGAGAAATTGACAACACAAGCGAGTCTTCAAGCGCTTTGACTGTTGCAGAGGGCAAGCGGGCATCAATGAAGGGTGTTTCTCCGATAATTTCGCCTTTGGATAATCTGGCTATTTCTCGCTCTGAGATTTCGCCACCCTCTATAGCTGCAAAGGCACGAGCTAAAGGATTGCGCTCATCTTCAGAAATAGAAACTGACATTGTTCCACCCAGTATAATATACAGCGCATCCACTGGTCCCTGTTCGTGGATGAGTACAGTGTTAGCAGGTATTTTTTGCGGATTACCTGTAGCCATCATCCAATCGATGTCACTGTCATTCATTTCCCCTAACACACACAATACATCCTTCAGTGGCTGACCTTGTGCAAGGTTACTACGACTAAGCTGATTGATGATGCTTTGCAGTCTGTCTGAGAGCATAATAGCGATCGCACGATAAAAGCGCGAAGCAAAACCCACATCATCAAGCAATTTTGCTGCCAATTGCTGCTGGGGAATTGACATTACCAGCGACTTTTCAACAGCTTTAACAGTGGTGGTAGTTGGACGAGTACCTAAAAAAGGGATTTCTCCTACTACCTCACCGCTGGAAAGCCGCGCAATCTCTCTGCGTGAGGTTTCATTACCCTCGATTGCTGCAAAAGCACGAGCCAGAGGATTGTTGCCCGGTTGTGAGACAGTAACTGTTAAAATTCCCTCTAGTAGGATATGTAGGGAATCGGCGGCTTTTCCTTCTTGGACGAGTACGGTGTCTGCTGCTATTTCTCGCCGACGACCTGTAGCAATCATCCAATCGATGTCACTGTTACTCAATTCTTTAAGTAGAACTTCTGTCATAAGTCGATTTACCTATGTTTTTTAGGAGAATTTGAAGAAAAACGAACCGCAGAGGCGCACAGAGGAGGACACTTCCGTGCGGGGGTTCCCCCCCGTTAAGGAACGTGTCCGTCGCAGAGAAGAGAATGCAGCACTAGGCACATTGATGCCCCAGTACTTTTCGGATAAGAGTTGATCCCCCCGCCTGTGGCGACCCCCTTTAAAAGGCGGTTGGGGAACATAGCCCCCCTTTTTAAGGGGGGTTGGGGAATATAGCCCCCCTTTTTAAGGGGGGTTGGGAGGATCTGCAAGGAATAAACATCACTAACTGACAAGTATTGCTTTAATGCCTTATGCAGATATAGTTTTCTGCAACTCTTCTAAGGTTTGTTGGATGCGGAAGTTTGCCGACTTTGAAGCCAATTCTTCCAAGGTTAAGTGGGTTAAGGCAATCAACATCAAAGGTTGAATATTGGTGTCTCTTAACTCGCTTGCATGGTCGGTGTGAAAGCGCTGCAAATTTTCTGCGGCTGCCTTCACCAATGCCTGTAGAATTTTAAAAGCGCGATCGCAAAGCGGGGGTTGACCCCGGTAGTTTTGCATCCTGCCTCCTTCTCGGTAATGTGGAAACGACTCCAACCCCACAAAGCGTAAGAACCAGTCGGCTCGATAGTACCCCGTAGCGGCTACAATGCCTCTGTAGTCGGCAATTAGTTCGTCGAGGATATTATTTCGCATTGAGTCAAACAAGCGACGTGTGAAGTAGTGGGTACATTCATGTTCCAGCCGAATGGTTAGGGATAAGCGCTGCCATTCTAGTTCCTCAAGTCCCATGTCCTCGGCTGAAACGTCGCTATAGAAACCGTCACTCAAAATAATGAACCGATCCTGATAGAGCGTTTTTTGTGGTATAATATTGCGAAATTCTGCCGCCCAACTACTTTCGCAGTAATTACCATTTCTAGCTGACCATTGTTGGCGATAGCGGCGAATTCTGTCCCAGTTATTGAAACCAGCAACCATACAAGCTCCCATAGAAGCTGGGACTAGTTTGGGTTCATTTTGCATTGTGAGCGCTTGTACAAGAGTTACAAAGTCTTCTCGGTTTCCAGTCAGCAAAACCGGGATGGTTCCTGCCAAGCTTTGATGTATTATCAACTGGAGTTTCTCAGGCAGCGTAAGAATCAAACCAGTTGCTTCGGGTATATTATCCACGGTCACACCCTTACGGGTGGCAGAGCGATATGCTTCGGTTTGGCTGATGCCTTTGAGTATGGGAAATCGGAACTGCACCAGACGCTGTTTTAGTGCCTCAAATGCTCCTATAACTCTTGCTGCAACAGCGTACTCCTCCCAAACGGTAACATGGGCTTCGGGTGCAAGCGGAAACTTGACGGCATGTTTTAAACATTTGTGCGAGAAGAGATTTTGATTGTAAGCAAGCAGTTCCTCTGTTTGGGAGGCACTAGCACCATAGGAGGCAAGTACATTCCTGCGAAATTCCTGTTGGTTGCTCATAAGCGATCGCTTGCAATAAGTATTTTCTTTGTCTCACCCTCACCAACAATCTGTTCCGCAATTTCTTTCATCTTCTGACTGATGGGATGCCCAGAGTAGCGCAGGCAGAAAATACCTCGGCTCGCTAGCTGAATCATCTCTTCAGACAAAGGCAAAATACCAGCCACTGAGACGTTATAGGTTGTCTCCACTTGTTTTTGCAAGTCTGCAAAATCGAAGGCTGGTAGCACTTTATTGACCACCAACAGCATTTTAGGTACTTTCAGCTTGCGAGCTACATCCACCGTCACGGCTGTTCCTTGAAAGTCTTGGCTGTCTGGACGCAGAATAACAACTAGAACATTAGATATACCGATGGAAAGTAAGGTTTCTTCATTCAAACCTGGGTGAGTGTCAATTAACAGGTAGTCCAGATTCAGACAGCGGATGAGTTCCTGAAAGCCGTCATTGAGCCGAACTACGTCATACCCCTCGCGCAGAACTCTGGCAATTTCACCAGCTTTAATACTAGAGGGAATTAGGTAAACTTTGCCCTTAATCGTATTTGTTTCTCCCTGTGCTATGAGAGTAGGACTAACGTCGTAAGCAGTGTCTTTAATATTACAGCGTCCCCACAAATAATCATTCAGGGCACGATCCATTTTTTCTTCGTTTAGACCGAAAAGAACGTGAATTCCTGGCGATTGGATATCAGTATCGACAATACCTACCCGTTGCCCGTGTTGTGCCATAGTAGCGGCTAGGTTAGCAATCAAATTTGATTTGCCAGTTCCGCCACGGAAAGAGTGAACAGCTATAATTTGTGCCATATTTTACCTCAAAATTGTTAGTTGATGGGTGTTAGTTGTTAGTTGTTAGTTGTTAGTTGTTAGTAGGGAGTTAGGAATTAGGAATTAGGAATTAGGTAGTTAAGAATTATTACTCTCCTTGTCTCCTTGTCCCCTTGTCTCCTTGTCCCCTTGTCTCCTTGTCCTCCTTGTCTCCCTTGTCCTCCATCCCCCCATCCCCCCATCCCCCTACTCCCCACTCCCTACTCCCGACTTTCTACCCCTGGAAATGTGAATTTTAAAGAGCAAGCATCGCTGACCAGAGGTAGCAAAACTTTTCCGTTGGACAGTTTCAGGTCAAACTGCATATTCTTGTTTCCACTTTCGACTTCCACAAGTGCAGGTAGACTCTTGGAGTCTCCGCTAAAGTTGCTTTTGTGTGTCCACACTCTCAGTTCCTTTTCATGCTTGGTTGGTAAGCGGAAGATGGCATAACGCAGGGACGAAAGTGATGGAATTTCCACAGTGGCAGACTTAGTATGTTGCTCACCCCCGGCATATCCCAACCGCACCTCTGCCATCTTCGGTTGTCCACCAGCAGCGATCGCGAAGACGGATTGCCCTCCTGGGTACTGTCGTAGCTCTACTACCACACGGTTGGCGAAAGCTCCATAGCGTTTCATGATAAGAGTCGCTAAAAGCGATAGCAAGGCAACGCACAATGCACCGATCCGCGCTACAGGATTTTCCCAGATGAACAGACCGTGGAGGAGCAGAATCCCTAAAAATAGACTGTATATACCGACACTGAAAACCGGATGATTCAGAATTTTCAAAACCACTCCGGGCACGAGTTCGCCCTTGCGCCGACTGGAAACCAATAAAAGAATTGGAAAAATACCACCAACAAGAGAGTTACCGAGTACACCAGCAAATGCCAGTACGCTGGTAAAGGATTGCGTACCAGCAAGCAAAAGCCACTCAGTTAGTAGGAAGACTAACACTAACGGGCTGATGGATAACAAGAAACGACGCTGTTTCAGCAGCGTTGCCCAGAATTGTGTCAGCGCTTGCATATCAAGCTTATTAGTCTGACTTTGATTTTTAGGTGCAATATTAGCTACATCTGCCCTGAAATCTCCTTCGTAGGTTAGGAGCATTGGTGAGGTCAGTTGCAGACACGCATTATCTTCATTAGCCGATCGCACTTCTAGAGTCAGACGAGTATTCCACTTATCCAATGGAAACTGCCCAAATAGCTCTTTAATGTCCCAACGCTCAGTAACTGTTATCTCTTGATGATAAACTTTGCCGCTCGATTGGATATCTAGGCGAAACTTTGGCGCTTGTTCTTCCAGTCCCAAGTAGGTTATACCAATATGGGGAACACAATTGGGGTTGCCACAGGGGTGCAATATCAATGTTAAGAGCTTGCGAGGCAGCATCAAGATAGGTCGCGCTCTTGCAGGCAACCACTCCTTAGCTAAGTTGAGTAGGAGACTGGAACTACGCAGCCAAGCCATTCCCAACAAAAGGATGATTAAGACTGCTCCCAAAACTGTGACGATGGAACCAACCTCAGCAGCCAGTGGTTCCAGGACGGTGCCTGATTGCCCAACTAGTAACTGTGGTGCGATCGCTCCGTTGACAGCCAATACCCAGATGCAAAACAGCACAGTTAAAAAAGCAGTTCCCGCCACGCTACCCCAAATCAGTGAGGACGCGCTTTTGTCACGGGGGAGTATCAATTTGCCACATTCACCCACATATACATGTCCGAAGTAAAGCATCAGGCTAACACCGAGAATCCGCTGTAGCATCCAAGGTTGGAAAGGATGACCATCAAGGAAAGGTAAGTTGACATATAAAAGGTTGTCAAGTTGCACATGGCGGAATGCCAGCAATGACAGGATGAGAAGCAAACTAACGTTGATGGCTGCAAGCAATACCATCACCGCAACCGTGAAATTAAGCGATGTCCGCGACAGCAGGTATAATCCAGCGAAGAAAAGCAACACGGCACACAGTGCTGCTGGTATGTGTGTAAAGTTTGCCATAGTAGTTGACAAACCGATGTAGCAAGCCAAGGCTATGAGAAAAACACGGATACTTACGGCGACAGAGAATATAAATGAGCCAGCATATCCTAAGTAGTTGGATACTAATTGTTTGATAAAGACATTGCCGTAACGAAAGTCACCACTGCGACTAACAGCTTCAGCCATGCAAGCCATAGTTAGTATGTTAATGGTGCCGATGATGACCAGAAAGGCAACAGTAGCCAAGGGACCAACATCAGCTACAGCGATGGGCAAGGCTAAGAAAGCTTGGGGAAGACCTAGAGCAACGGTTACTGCATAGGCAAGCCAGAAAGGTGGCATTTCCTCCAGTCGTTGTGCGATCGCACTATTCTTCCAGCGCATTTGTTCGATTAGTGGCAGCTTAGATGCAAAGATTTTTTCTAGCTGTGTTCTGTACAAGCGCGAGTAACCCACCTGTACCGCTTTCTCATCCAAACCCAAAGCTGCCCGGATGTTAGGTACTGCTTGATAGGTAAAGGTGTATTTTTGGCTGAGAGCGTGGGCAATGGCGGCTTTTAGTCTAGGGTTTTCCGGTAGGAGAAGTGTCCATTGTCGGGCGTAGCGTTCGAGGTGTTGGATGGTAGGGTGGAGTGGTGGCGCATTCAAGAAAGCAAAGGCTTCTAGGAAAGCTAAATCGCGCTCCGACGCAGCTTGCTCGGTAAGGGAAAATTCCACACGCGATCGCGCTACTATCTGTGCTGTTCGACTCTCAATCAAAAACAGCAAAGTATTCGCTCGTTTTGCTGGTAAACCCGCTAATACTTCCTCACGCGATATCAGTTCATCGTCGGATGACATATTAATCACCTCCTGTCGGATACTGTAAAATCAAACTTTAAGTCAAAAGTCAAAAGGCAAAAGTCGCGCATTCAAAACAAAGCCTATTTCAAATGGTTGCTTTACTTACGCCACGCTGTAATAGTCCCCAGTCTCCAGTCCCCAGTCCCTAGTCCCTAGTCTTCTAAAGTGCCTAATAAGAAATCAAGCAAAATTCCGTAATAAATAACTATAAGAACTACTATGGTTCTTGCTGCTATCTCCAGATTGGACATTTGTTTAGCAGTAACAGCTTTAGCTTGTGTCAGAATTGGGGTAATGAAAACCATAATTGTTCTGTTTCTTCGTATTTGATAGTAATAGCGCTGTTCACAAAACTTAGGCATTGACAAAAATCTGATTATGTGGGTCAGACTTATTAAATTCCTTCTTTAATTAAATGCATTTCAAATCAACTTATGTACTTTTGAGATATAAATGGGAAGTTTTTGCGCTCATCTGACTATTGCCCAAGCGCACGTAAGTTGGCACTATATCGTTATGCATACAATAATCGATTTGTAAAGGGCGTAAGTCCTAGTTAAGTAGATTTTTTGCTTATTGCTGTCGGGCTTTATTAATTGCCGTATAGTGTGGAACTCGCCAAATTTTACAATGCACATTTTGGTTAATTTGTATAGTGCGTAACTCTTGGTTTCATTCAGCTAACTCGCGCGATCGCTCTTTGATGGATTGCACCTGGCTCTGCAATCGCTCATAGTATTGCGTCTCAGTTTCACCTGAGCTTACCGCTTGCTCTCTGAGCTTTTGGATCTTTTTGTGTAAGGAGCGAAAATGTTCATTCTCAGTAATTTCCACAAGGTCTTTTGCTCTTTTAGTTTCATCAATCTCAACTTTTAGATTGATTACCTGCTGTTTCAGGTTTTGCTCTCTAGCCCTAACCTCACGAGCCATGCGTAGAAAGACACGCACCAACCGCCCTATGTCGTCCTGAGTGCCAGATACAACAGTTAATTCCTGAGGATTGAAATTTTCCTGCTCTAGTGCTTGCGCTGCGGCAGTGAGGGCGCGAATCGGTCGGGAAATGCTCCGGGCTAGAAACAGCGCTATAATTGCCGTGATTCCCCCCACTACCAGCACGCTGGTGCCGTTCAGCCAGATCAAACGCTTCAAGGGTTCTTCAAATTTTTCTTTGGGTTGGCTGACTCCCAACACCCAAGGTTGCTTTTCCAAAGGTGCGAAGCCAACTATCCGGGGCATTTGATTTACCCCAAAACGATAGCTGGTATGACCGAGTTGTTTTGCCCTTACCATCACCTTCAACTCTGGAATATTCAAGCTTTTAATTTCATCAACACCATAACGTCTGTCGGTAACAACCTGCTTTTGCGTTTCTGGCGGTAAGGGGTTGAGGCTATGGTAGAGTCGGGATTTATCGGGATGGCTGATGATTACCCCATGCTGGTCAACAAGAAAGGCGTAGCTATCGGAGCCTACTTGCAATGTATTAACGATCGCCCAAATATCTTCTCCTTTGATTTTAAGTACCGTCACTCCGACAATCTCGCCATTATCAGAACGCACGGGGTTGGAGAGAAAAAGCCCAGGTCGAGATGTGGTTTGACCCACAAGGATGCTAGAGACGTAGGAGTTTCCTTGGATGCTAGAGCGAAAGTATTCGCGGAAGGCGTAGTTTTGACCAACGAATGTTGGATCGGTGGAAGCGAGACATTTACCTTTTCTATCAATGATAAAGACAGCATCAAACTCTGGGTTAGAGCGGAAGATGTTTGAGAGTGTCCATTGCACGTTGGAACGGAAGGCTGCTTGCTTTGCAGGCGTTTTTGAAGCCAGCAAACCCACCACATTGCGATCGCTGCTAACTTGAAATACATTAGCTTGAATATCGATAATTAGGCGATCGAGGCGACTGGCAGTACTAGCGGCTGACAACTCCAGTTTGCGGTATTCGCTTGCCTCCACACTTTCTAAGCTTTGTCGCAAATTGTAGTATGCGGTGAAGCTCATCGGTGCGATCGCAGCCACGAGCAATGCTGCCGAAAGTTTGGCAGCTAGAGACCAGGCAGGCGGGTAAAATAACCGATGTATAAGCTTCATTCTGATTTTAGATTGTTGGGCATTGGGCATTGGGCATTGGGCAATTGTTTAATGGGCATTGGGCATTGGGCATTGGGCAATTGTTTAATGGGCAATTGTTTAATGGGCAATTGTTTAATGGTAAAGGGGAATAAAAAGAAGTTTCAGATTTCCATGCCCCATGCCCCATGCCCCATGCCCCATGCCCCACTAACCAGTCTCTCATTCACTCCCACAGCAATACGGAAGGAAGTGATTCTGGATGCGCTAGCCTCAGTAGTTCATAACCGATGCCGGCGGTGCCTTGAAAGAAACCAGGATTGTAAACATCTCCCGGAAGTTCGGGAAACAGGTAAAAAGCACCGACTTGCTTTACTCTTGCGACAAGCCATGCCGCTTGTTTTTGCACAGTATTGCAAAGTTCTGGATGCGACAGCTTAGAGGCTGCTAGCAAAAGTACTTCGATCCTGCCAAAATTGCCGCAGCAGAGATGGTCGAGGTTCTGTAAACCAAACTGTTGAGTTGTGTTGATAGCGGCTGCAATTTCTTGCCGAATTTCTGGAGTATCGAGAATGGATAGACCCCCCAAACGAGCTAAACCAATGCCAGGAGCGCCGTGACACCAACTGGTCATAAATGTTGGTTTATTCTCCCTTACGTCTTGCCAATTTGCGGCGCTGGGGGAAAATAAACTGTGTTCGTAGGCGATCGCTTCTTCTGCTGCTTCCAGAAAAACTGTTTCTTGGGTGATTTTATACAATTGCAATAAAGCGTAGGCAATGCCCGCAGCACCATGAGAAAATCCCGTTGCTAACTTGCCTTCTAAAGTTGCCCAAGCTCTAAATCCAGAATCGCTCTTGGTGCGGTTAATCAGCAGGTGATAACCTAGGGCAGTGGCTCGATCTAGAACTGCTGGATCTGATGAAGCTTGGTACAAACTTAGTAATCCTAGTATTGCCCCGGCAGATCCGGATATTGTGTCAAAGGAGCGATCGCTTGCAATGCTTTCCTGAGTTATTAACGAGGCTCCACGGCTAGCAATATCTAGAAGTTGCGGTTCATCCAGAAACTGGCTAATTTTAACTAACGTATAAACGATAGACCCTAATCCAGTACTTCCACCGATACCGATTTGCTTGGTAAATTTACGCTGAAAATTCGGGTCTGTGTCCTGCAAGGTTTTTCTCAGGTCTTGCAAAGCGCTGAGTGCTAAATCTCGAAATTTTGCATCAGCAGTAATTTTTGCTAACGCTGCTAAAAATAAAGCAACTCCGCCAACACCATCATACAAGCTATAGCCCAAGGGCTGAAGTTGCATCCGTTCAGCAGACGGCAGGTATCCCATGCCAATCCAGGTAACACTACCGTCAGCAGCGTAAATTGCTCGTGCGTGCAGTTCTTTGGCAATCTCTACTGCTGACTGCACCAGTTGTGCTGGTGTCAAAGGAACAGTTGCATCCAAATCCAAATTAGTAGATGTTGCATCAGTAATTCCACGAGCGAGCCGCGAATAAAAAGAACCTCTAATAATTGCAATCTGCTGGGCTAAATCTGCGTTACTTAGCCGTCTGAGATGAGAAATCATTCGCTCATAGCTAGGTTCTTTAAAATATCCCTCAACTATCAAGTCAGGGTTGATACAGAGAGCATCACTGCTAGAGTCAGCGACAAAGTAAGGAATATCCATTTGTTCTAGAGCTTGGAGTTCGACTGCTAGCAGCGACCAGATAGAGGGTTTGCGATCGCATTTATGCGGGCGCTCTGCGCCATCGCCTGTCAAAAACGCCCGACTTAGCACATCAAGTTGAATGCTGCGGTCTATACCATGCTGTAGAAATTTTGGGTTGAGGGCTTTACCTAGAACATCAGCGTAGACTTGGGTATTGCGAAACAAAAACCGTACTTTCTGATGAGCTAAGGCAGCTAAAGGACTATCAATTGCCAAAAGCGTTTCTTTTCGCTCTCTCAAGAACTGATACATCTGCTGGAAACCATCTATAAGTTCATCAACATAATCATTTGGTGATAAAGTGATGCCATTGAGGAAAGGTGTATTCGCTTCGGCTGGCATTATCCCTGGCTCATACTCCAGTGCCATGTTGTCAGTATTAATGTTTTGCCACTTTTGCATTTGCACAGGGATTCCTTCGCCAACTCCCCCCAAACCACTAATGTCTTCAGCCTTCCCTCCTAGTCCAAATTCCCATCTCGGCAGTAGTCCAGTTCGCAGTACGGAGTCGAAAAATTGTTGATTTGCCTCGTATTGCGCTCCTCCCACTTCCTCTGTTTTGGGGTCAATCTCCTGAGCTACAGGCTGCAAAAGGGTTTCCAAGTCTACCAGCACCGGATGTTCGCCACTAGCAATCAGATTTTCCTGATGGCAATCATTACCTTGCAGCACATAGAGTAGACACAGAAGCATTCCAGCACGTTGGTAGTATCGCTGCGCTGCGGCTTCGTCTTCACAGGGCAAATGCTCTACAAACTCCATCCAGCCGTGAGTCTTGCAGTCGATAACTTTTACTAACTTGAACGGTAGCAAAACTTTTTGCTGATTGCACCAAGCTAGTAACTGAAAATACACAGCTTCCAAGCTCAAACCTCTGGGTTTGTATATCAGTTTCAATCCAGAGGCAAAGGTGAGAGCAATTACAGAGCGTCCCCTATTATGAAGATCGGAGAGATTTAATTGGATAGCAACGACCTGACCTGTATCTTCAAAGTTTTGCTGGATAGTTGGCAAATCTAATGCTAATCGCTGGAGAAATTCCGCTTTTTCCTCAACCCAGAGATCCATTGCCGTTGCTACCAACCGAGCTAAAACGCTGTACTTGTGGAAAAATGACAGTAGCTTGCCTGTTTTCAGGTCTTTGACAAAGGTTTGATACTGTTGATTAGAATTAAAACCTATGTCTTGTCCTCGTCCCCATAAGAGGGTGAAAGCGGATTGCTTGAGCGCTTTAAATAGTGAAAATTCAAGCTCTAGAGACTGGGTGCAAACAGACACTAACTGCAATAACAGTTGACGTTCCAGACGTATGTGAACTGCTGACGACAGCAGTTGCCAATTATCACCAACCTGTGCCATCAGTTTCTGCCGTGCTACATAAACAAACGGCAGATAAACTTCTTCAAAGGGAATTGGCTTTTCAGCATCCAGACAGCGAGAAGCATCTGCATAAACTGTTTCCCAGTCAGTTTGCAAAGCTGACTGCAAAGTTTCTGCCCAGACAGGGAGTTGTTTTACATCAGCGAGGCAAATAGATCCGAGAACATTACCGACAGCTTTAGAATCCAGATTATCCCAAGCAAGACGTTTGGCAAATTTTTCTGGGTTGTTTTGTGCGACAACCTGACACCACGCTTCTGAGCGAGAGATAATTAGCTTTTCGCTGGTTTGGGATTCATTCTTGATGAAGCACTTGTCCAATCTTTCACAGAGCGTACTAGCTTGCTCGACTATTTTGATTAAATCTTGCTGTGAAACTTCCATTTATATGCATTCCCTTTTAGTTGAACTTATATAATGTTTGTACCGATACTTAGTAACGAATTAAATTCAGAAAAACTCTGCGTTCCTTTGCGCTCACTCTGCGTTCCTTTGCGTTTAAAAACGCGCTTGTTTTTACGCAAAACTGTACTTAGACTTATAGCTTAAGGGATGCCTACCCAGAATTACAATCCAAAATCTTTCGGTAAGACTAACAATTTTTTAGTTTCTGTTATTTAGTTTGTATTTTTTCGTTTTTCCTAAAAAAATCGCATTGATGTTTAACTCGAACAGCTTGTTAATGCTAATTATTTTGATTTTCTGCAGAAAGAATTCAAATTGACGATTTAGTTGACGAATCGATATTCTAGTTAGTGTCAATCACAGGTTGACAGAAGTAAATAAGGAGAAAAAAAATGCACGAAGAACTGAAAAAAATCATCTCTGAAGCAATGAACACCCGGTTCGAGTTCGAGCAGAAGCTCATTCAGCGAGCTTGGGAAGATGAAAACTTCAAGCAAGAATTACTCAGCAATCCTAAAGCAGTTTTTGCAAGAGAGTCAGGAGAAGAATTGCCAAAAGACCTGGAAATTGAAGTAATCCAAGAAACTGCAAATAAGGTATATTTGGTGCTTCCAACTAACCCAGCTCCAGACATTACGAAAGAATTATCTGAAGAAGCTCTGGAAGCAGTCGCAGGTGGCGTATCAGGCTGTACACTTTGGAGTCGTATTAAAAATGTTTGCATTGGTTGGAGTGCTGTTAGAAACGCCAATAACTTAGCGTAAGCTTAACAGACCAGTAATCAGCAGTAACTCCGAGGAACTCCATGCTGTTATAACCTAGTGAGCCTTGCCAGATAATCTTTTGCACTCACTGGTTTGACTTTATATCAGCAAATAATTACTCCTACTTTTTGGGATTTTCTGCCGAAAAAATTCAAATTGACGGTTTAGTTGACGAATCGAACTTCTGGTTAGTACCAATCCTAGATTGACAGAAACAAGTAAGGAGAAAATAAAATGCACGAAGAACTAAAAAAAGTCATCTCTCAAGCAATGAACACCCGGTTCGAGTTCGAGCAGAAGCTGATTCAGCGGGTTTGGGAAGATGAAAATTTCAAACAAGAATTACTCAGCAATCCCCAAGCAGTTTATGCGAGAGAATCAGGAGAAGAACTTCCAAAAAACATTGAAGTTGAAGTTCTGCAAGAAACTGCAAATAAGGTTTATTTGGTGCTTCCAAATAACCCGGAGCCTGCTGGTTCTGAGGAAGAATTATCTGAGGAAGCTTTGGAGGCAGTGGCAGGCGGTGTTTGCAAACAAAGCAGTCGAAATTGGGTAGAGGATCGATGGTTATGGTCTGCTCGTTGTAAATGGAACGCTAACAATAAAGTGTAGTTTAAGCGAAACTTTAGTAGCTTAATAACTACTTGGAGAACCAAACTGTTATAACCCAGTGTTCAGATGACAGATAAGTCTTTTGCACTCACTGGGTTTACTTTATATCAACAGTTCATTACTCCTCTTTTTTCGATTGGATGCATAAAAAATTCCAATTGACGGTTTAGTTGACGAATCAATATTCTAGTTAGTGTCAATCACAGGTTGACAGAAGCTAGTAAGGAGAAAATAAAATGCACGAACAACTGAAACAAATCATCTCTCAGGCAATGAACACCCGGTTCGAGTTCGAGCAGAAGCTGATTCAGCGGGTTTGGGAAGATGAAAACTTCAAACAAGAATTACTCAGCAATCCCCAAGCAGTTTATACGAGAGAATCAGGAGAAGAACTTCCAAAAAACATTGAAGTTGAAGTTCTGCAAGAAACTGCAAATAAGGTCTACTTAGTAATTCCAACTAACCCTACTCCAGCTATGACAGATGAGGAAGAATTATCTGAGGAAGCTTTGGAGACAGTGGCAGGTGGTACTTGTGTATTGTTTACTAGACCTATCATCAAATGCCAATTCTTTACCAGACCACTAAGGAATGCCAACGACTTAACGTAAGCGTAAGCTTAGTACACCAGTAACTACATGGAAATCCAAAGTGTTCTAACCCAGTGAGTTCTGAAAAAATTTCTTCTTGGTTGACTGGGTTTACTTTCGCAAGGATTCATACGGATTTGTGTTCCAATGTAGTGGAAGCGAAAGGCTTGCACTACATTGTGTCTTTGACTGCAATTTGGTATCACGTGGCAAGTTGTGGCAACAGCGATAACTGGGATTTTCTAGTTCCCAATTTCGCCCTTTTTAAAGTGGTGCTGTAAATGTATTCTGTAAATTGCATAACTTCTAAACCTGAGCCTTTTATAATTCACAAAGGTTCGCACTACTTGTGTTATTCAATAAAATTAGACCTAACCTTAATGCCGCGAGCATTTTACGCTTCAAGGTTCTTAAACACCATGAGAAATTTGAGACTACTCCAAAAAATCGTTACGTCAGGGGTGATTGCGACGACTGCCGCATTTGGGAGCTTCGTTGCTGAGGTTCAAGCGGCTACCTTTACCCTGCCGATTGAAGCAGCAGCCAAAGCTACAGGGGTTGATGTTTTGCGCGATCGCTACGGTTTAGATGGCACCGGAATCACTATCGGTGTGATAACTGATAGCTTCGCCACAGCACAGACCTTCGACACCTCTGGCAATCTGGATACCTATGCAACCAACATAGCCAACGGCTATCTACCATCTGGCGTTAACGTGCTAAAAGACCTCCCAGGACCTGGTACTACAGATGAGGGTCGCGCCATATTGCAGCTCATTCATGCTGTGGCTCCGAAAGCTAACTTGGCGTTTCATACAGGTGTGGGGGGTGTGGATGTCTTTGGTCAGGGCATTCAGGCTCTAGCGACTGCCGGGGCAGATATCATCGTGGATGATGTTGGTTATGTCCCCCCGAATACTCCTGATGCACCTTTAGACTTCTTAGATTTGGAGCCTCCGAATGGACCGATCAACCAGGCGATTAACGCGGTAGTCAATCAGGGGGTTTCTTACTTCAGTGCAGCTGGTAATAGTTTTCCCGAATTGCCAATTTATGGGCACTCGAATAACCCAAATGCACTGAGCGTTGGAGCCGTGTATTACGGGAACGCAGAATCCTACTCAAACCAAGCCTACGGCGTTGTTATAGAGCAGGGACAACTGGAACCCTTTTCTTCGGAAGGCAACCCTAATTTCCTCAAGCCTGATGTTGTGGGTCCGGACGCACTGCCGATTTCCTTCAACTTGGGTGGAGATTCCCGTCGTGTTGCCAACCCCGGCTTCTTCGACTTCTTCGGTACCTCGGCATCGGCTCCGTATACGGCTGCGGTGGCAGCGCTGCTGTTACAGGCAGACCCAACCGCAACGCCTACTGAGATATATGACGCTCTGAGAAATACGGCTGATAGCCCTTTGCCTGGTTTCGATTCCAGACTTGGCTTTGGCTTGATTCGGGGAGACAAAGCGATCGCAGCATTAGGCGTGAAACCAAAAACAATTCCTGAACCTTCCGCAGTCCCAGCCTTGCTGGGCATCGGTGTTCTGATTGTCGGTCTATCACTCAAACGCACTCAGCAGAAGTCCGAGGTCATAGTTAAGCTCGGCGATCGCCTTGCCCTAGTAGTCCACCACACCAACGCTTGACAAATTAGGCAAAGTAGGGTAAATAACTTTCCCCGGAATGCCGTCATAGTTTGTGCCGCGAGATTCCCGATTTCTTCTGTGAAGTCGGGAATCTGTCTTTAAGAAGTCGGGAATTTGACTAACCTAACCCCTCATAGTTTCTATGACAGAGTACTACCTTGGGTGCGCTGCGCGTTTCGCCATACTTGAGGAGTCGTTCCAAAGCTGATGCGAAACTGACGAAAGAAGCACCCTGTATAGCGATAGCCCACTGCCTCAGCAATTTGCTCAACTGACTGGTTAGTTTCCAAAAGCAAAGAACACGCTGCTGCCATACGACGCTGAATAATCCAGCGATGCAGTGGCTGTCCCGTTTGGCGCCGCACTAGGTCGGTTAAGTAAGCTGCGGAATAACCAACTGCCCGGGCTACGTCATTTAAGTTAATCGCTTGATGATAATTTGCCTCAATAAACTGGAATACCTCACTTAGCTGGGGGTCTGAAGGCAAGATTGACTGGGGGTCTGTCGATTTCGCTGTTTCAGCAGAAGATGCCTCTAGAACTTGCTGGGACTGTGCAGCGTAGCACTGCTTGATGGCTGATTGTTTTTTTAGTCGGGCAGCGATCGCTGTCAATAATTCCTCTATCGTAGAGGGCTTGGTAAGATAGTCATCTGCTCCCAAATCCATGC
Source organism: Tolypothrix sp. VBCCA 56010 (assembly GCF_050875635.1). Lineage (NCBI taxonomy): Bacteria > Bacillati > Cyanobacteriota > Cyanophyceae > Nostocales > Tolypothrichaceae > Tolypothrix > Tolypothrix sp. VBCCA 56010. The sequence goes on along the minus strand of NZ_JBPAOH010000016.1, from coordinate 20,014 downwards.
CTTGACGAATTTCAGCTTTAGTAGCTTTGGCACTGAGAAAAATGAAGGGAATCGTTGCTGTTAGAGGGTTTTGGCGCAATGTGGTCAGAACACCGTAACCATCGAGTTCGGGCATCACAATGTCGCAAATTACTAAGTCTGGCAGGTGTTCTTGTGCCTTGAGTACGCCGATACGACCGTTTTCTGCTGCGATCGCTTCAAACCCTTCTGCCTCTAAACTGTCTAGAAAGATATCTCGGCTTTCTGCCTCATCTTCAATCACCAAAACTTTTGTCATAACTTCCTTTGATGTTTAGTCGTTAGTTAGTTGTTAGTAGTTAGGAAAAGCGGAGTTATTTGTCTCCTCATTTCCCTCAACTTCACTTCTCACAGCGATTTGACCAAATAATTATTAATTCATAATTAATAATTCATAATTCATATTTAAAAAAATGGGTACTTACGCTTTTGTATTAATGAGCGCGATCAACTTTTTAAGTGGAGAGTTCAAGCTGACACTAATTTCAATTATGAATTATGAATTATTAATTATGAATTACATTGGCGATACCAGCTTGAGCGATCGCCTGACCGAGACAGCGCGTTATGAATTATGAATTATTAATTATTAATTATTTGGTCAGACCTGGAGAGAAGCTTTTGTTTATACTGGTTGATTGGTAATGCGAGCGCAAACGTAGTACCCACCCCAACTTCACTCACCACGGTGATTTGACCATTATGCAGGTCTACAAGCTTTTTCACAAGTGCTAACCCCAATCCATTACCGGGTATGTCGCCGACATTTCCACCTCGATGAAATGGCTTAAACAGTTGTTGTTGATCTGAATAAGGAATGCCAATTCCCCGATCCTTAAGAAGGAAAATTACTTTTTCATCTTGGTAGGAGAGTACCAAATCAATCGTGCTGCCAATCGGGGAATACTTGACGGCATTCGAGAGTAAATTCCTGAGAATGGGGTGTAGCAATTTTCGATCTATGCAGACTTGACGATCGCCTTGACTGACAAAGGTGACTTTATGTTGGCTGCTTTCGTTCAAATTCATTTCTGTCAATATCTCACGGCAGAATTGAATCGGGTTAAGTGGTGTGGGGTCAAACTTTAGCTTTCCGGCTTCCACTCTAGCGATGGTTAAAACTTCATCCATCAATAGGCTGATATTTTCGACTGCTGTTTGAAGACGCTGCAAATACTGTAGTTTTTTCTCTTCAGTCCAGTGGTGATGATGACGTTTCAATAAGCTAGTGGACAATGAGATGATATTTAGGGGAGAGCGGAATTCATGACAAACCATAGAGACGAAGTGCCAGAAGTCTTGAGCTTGTTTTTCTTGTTCTAAAGCCATCTCTGCCTGCTGCCGCAAAGCTTTCTCGCGGTTTAATTGCTGAATAGCCTCGGATAATTCAACAGCTTGTTGTTGCACTTTGCGTTTGTTTGCTTCATTATCCCTCTGTAAGGTTAGTGAAGCTTGCTTGCGTTGGTTGATATTGCGAACCAAGATACAGCCATACTCATTGCCGTTGTATTCCATGTATGTAAAAGTGATTTCCAGCGGAAAACTTTGACCTTCTTTAGTCCAATGTAGAGATTCAAAATATAGATAGCCCTGCTGTTTAATAGTTTTCCAATACTTTGACCAATCTTGTTTTGAAAAGTCTGGTTTTACATCGTGCATGGTCATGGAGAGTAATTCCTCACGGGAATACCCAACCAAACTGCACGCTGCATCATTGATGTATAAAAACTGTGCGTCTGGATTTACCCAGAAAACTGCACGCTGCCACAGATTTATTGGGGATTTGGTATGCAATTCTTCTTCTAGTTCTAGTGTGACTTGAAGGTTGCTTTGCTCTAAAATGCGGTTGCCAAAAACCATAGTTCAACTCACTGCAATTACTAATTGAAATGTGTGAAAATTACTCTTTATCACCAAGCTGCTGGTTGCGTCTGTCACGCGACTCTTGACGAACTTTTCCAGCGATCGCTGCTTGTTGCAAAGTCATGAAAGCGTTTAAATCTTCACTGTCATACTTTGTTCTAAGCAGTTCTCGCAATCTTTCTTCTGCTGAAACAGTTAAATAACCAGTTGTTATAGCTTGTTGAACAACGTCACGAATTAACACCATACTCAAAACTCATTTAGTATCGATACAATCCCTGAAAGAACCGATGTGTTGCTCTATTTGTATCTCTGGGAACTACAGTTTGTTTTACGCGAAGTTCGGTTTTTCTTTACAAAACTTGATATTTACATTTCCAAGTCGGTTTGCTCAAGGTTATATGAACAGGGTGTAGGGGGTAGGGTGTAGGGTGTGGGGAACCCCATGCTTGAAAGCAGGGGTTTCAAATAAGGACGCTGTCTTTTTCGCAAGCTTGTGTCTCAAAATACATCTTGTTTCGGTTTTCATACATAAGAGTAGAAGCTTGTACCCCTTCCTTCGGGGCTTTTTCGACACGCAACCCCACACCAGCCCCTTCGGGGCGGGTAAAAGCTTTACACTTTTGCCTCAAGAGCTAAATGTAAACAATTGTAACAATACTGTTGGTTTCGCATAAAATTCCCGGTATAACCGCGAGAGAAAAATAGAGATTCACTTTTGCTTATTTTTCAGGCATGAAGTCTCAAATGAATCATCCCCAAACAGATGAACTAGATTCGTACCTACTACAACTAGCTACAGAAGCCCAAGCTAACCCACCGCGTTCTGGAGTCAGACGACTTGCTTTAACAAAGATGGTTTATGAGATTGTGCGCTCTGGCAGGCTTTGCCATCCACAAAAAAGTCAATTTCCACCTCAGTTTTATGCAGAAATTTATGATGAGGCACGCCAGGAACTTTTGCTTTATATTTGTGAAAATATTGACAAGTATGATGCAAAACGCGGTTGCGTCATGGCATGGGTGAATGTTCTTTTGCAGCGGCGATTTTTTAAAGATGCTATTAAAAAAATCGAGACTCAGCAGAATGTAACAAAAATAACTGATACTGACCCTGATAATCTTCCTGCCCCAGAAGAACCTCCAGACCTAGCAGAAGTTCTGAGAAAATGTATAGAATCAGACCCGGAAAACATTTTCAAAAATGAACATGTAGAGAAATGTCCTCAAGCTAACTTTCAAGCAGTGGCAATGCGACGAATGTCTGGAAAATCTTGGAAAGAGATTTCCGTAGAATTTGCGATTAAAGTTCCTACAGTCAGCAGCTTTTATTACCGATGCGTAAATAATTTCTCTTTAAAGCTGAAAGAATACTGTGACAACGATGATATTAATTAATACTAATTCTCGATGAAGATGCGTTTATAGAAATTACGCAAAACTAAACGTTGTAGTCGGGGCAATTCATAAATTGCCCCTACGTGAATAAAGCAATTCATGAAGGGTCGCCTACACAGATGGGAAGCGCAACCTCACATAGAATTGGTATAAGCACCAGAGGAAAAAATGATGAGACAATCAGAATCTTTAAAATTTACCGTCCCGATAAGTAGTGAGCTTCATTCTTTAGCAAAACAATTTCGCCTTTCTCATCGCAATTCCAAAAAAGCTAAACAAGTTTATTTTAATACTTTGGCGGTATCTGCTGTAAATTTTTATCTGCGTTGCATGGGAGTTGAAACTTCTTGGTCAGCTAGTTCTAGTTGTAACCGTGTGATGCAAACTATGATGGATGTTGCCGATTTAGAAATCATCGGTTTGGGAAAGTTAGAGTGTCGTCCGGTGCTGTCAGACGAAAAGGTGGTTTATATTCCACCAGAAGTTTGGTCAGACAGAATTGGCTATGTAGCTGTACAATTTGACCAATCGTTAAGAGAAGCGACTCTGTTAGGATTTAGCAAAACCGCTCAAAGTGGTGAGATACCGATAAACCAATTGCGATCGCTTGAAGAATTCATTTTACAACTGAGCGAAATTCCCCAAAAAGTTAAACAGCCAATTCACCTCAGCCAGTGGTTATCTAATATTGTTGACGCTGGTTGGCAAACGGTAGAATCGCTTTTCACGCAACAATCCGAACTAGCTTTTAGATTTCGCTCAGCTGAAAAAACTTTAGCTCAAAACTCAGAAAATTCCCCTATTAATGTCCAAAAAGGTAGATTGCTGGAGTTAGGACGACAATCAGAAAGTAAACTGATCGCTTTAATAGTTGGACTGATACCTCTGTCTGAACAAGAAATAAACATCTGTGTGAAAGTTTGTCCTGTTAATGGTCAAAAGTATCTGCCAGAAGAACTTGAATTAATGGTGTTGGATGATTTGGGAATATCTGTAATGCAAGCTACTGCAAGAAATACCAAGAGTATTCAATTAAACTTTAGTAGCGAATTTGGAGAACGTTTTAGCATAAAAGTGGCATTAGGTGATGTCAACTTTACAGAACTTTTTCTAGTTTGAAATTCGTCGCGCAAAAATACTGATACACAACAATCACCAAAAATATATTATGGTTGACAAAGGTTGTCAAATTTCAGTATTTGAAGCGCGTTAATTTGACTCGTTCAAATGAGGGTTTATGGCAAAGTTAGTTGTTATGAAACTAGATGGTAATTTGTCCTCACACGGGTGTCGGGTAACACTGGAAATTGGAGCCGAAAATGCTCGCCCAAAAATAGAAGTTTCTGGCAATTTACCTGCATCCCCGGACTTGGCAAATTACCTGCACCAGTGGCAAGATAACTATCGCAGTTTGGGGATAACTAGCCGAATTAAACCCCAAGAAATTATTTACGATGGCTGTATCAAAAGTCGAGTGAAAAAATGTAGTGAGTCAGCCAAAGTTTTGAGCGATCGCTTGCAAATATTACTTGAGTCTCCGGAATTTCGCTCTATCAATAATACATTACGCGAAGAACTAAACCGAGAGGAAATAATTCGGGTATTAATTCGCACTGATGATAGCGAATTACAAAGGCTTCCTTGGCATTTGTGGGATTTTTTTAACAGATACTCACAAGCAGAATTTGCCCTAAGTGCAACAGCTTCTGAAGCACCCAATACACCACCGCGTAAACCGAAAGTCAGAATTTTGGCGATTCTGGGAAATAGTACTGGAATTGATGTTCAAAAAGACCGTCAATTGTTAGAAAGTTTACCATCATCCGAAATAGTTTTTTTAGTAGAACCACAACGCAATGAGTTAAATAATTATTTGTGGCAGCAATGGGATATTTTGTTTTTCGCGGGTCATAGTGAAAGTGCTGATGGGAAAGGTAAGATTTATATTAATAAAATTGATAGTTTAACAATTGACGATTTAGAGAATGGTTTAAAAAGCGCGATCGCTCAAGGTTTGCAATTAGCAATTTTTAACTCCTGTGATGGTTTGGGATTAGCATCACAACTCCTACCTTTACACATCCCGCAAATGATTGTTATGCGGGAACCAGTACCAGATGAAGTCGCACAGGAATTTTTAAAACATTTTCTGGTAGCTTTTTCTAGTGGGAAGTCTCTTTATCTCGCATTGCGTGAAGCAAGAGAAAAACTGCAAGGTTTGGAAGATAGATTTCCTAATGCAACTTGGTTGCCAGTAATTTTTCAGAACCCTGGAGTTGTACCACCGACTTGGAAAAAGTTATCCTCTCGGCATATTGATTTTAAACGTATTTTTCTGACTGTATTTCTAGTGAGTGTGCTTGTTACAGCAAGTGTAATGGGAGTGCGTTATCTGGGGATGTTGCAACAAAGCGAATTGCAAGCTTATGACCATTTAATGCAAGTGCGATCGCATTCGGAAAGAACTGATCCGCGTTTGTTAATAGTTACTGTTGGGGAGGCTGATATTTATTATCAAAACCAAATGGGGATGAAATCGAAAGGATCGCTTTCCGATCAAGCACTCGCTCAACTGTTGCAAAAATTGAAGCAGTATCAACCAACAACTATTGGTATAGATATTTATCGTGATTTTCCTGTAGACCCCGATTATCCAAATTTAGTTACTAGTCTACAGCAAGACTCGCGCATTTTTGCAGTGTGCAAAGTTTCTGCTGATTCGGATGGTGAAGCTGATGGCATTCACCCCCCTGATGAAGTTCCACAATCACGCCAAAGTTTTAGTGATTTTGTAGCAGACAATGATGAAATTCTTCGTCGTCAATTGTTGAATTTAACTCCTCCTATAAAATCGCCATGTACCGCAGAAGATGCTTTTAGTCTTCAGCTTGCACGTCACTATTTACAAGCTAAAAATCTAAAAGCAGACATTAATTATCAGGGATATTTGCAGATTGGTAACGTTGTCTTTCAGCCATTAAAAGAACACTCTAGCGGTTATCAAAGAATTGATGCATCGGGTTATCAAGTTTTGCTGAATTATCGTTCTTTGCGTCCAACGGAAAAAATTGCCGAGATAGTATCTCTTAAAGATGTTTTGACTGACCAAATCAAACCTGAATTAATCGAGTCATTAAAAAATCGTATCGTTATGATTGGCGTTACTGCCCCAAGCGCTAAAGCTGATTATTGGAAAACCCCGTCCAAAGAAAAGAAAATACAAGGACTCTTGGTGCAAGCAAATATGGTAAGCCATATTCTCAGTGCCGTTGAGGATCGCAGACCTTTGTTTTGGTGGTGGTCTGGGTGGGTGGAAGCACTTTGGGTTTGGGGATGGTCATTGATGGGAGGTATTATAGCATGGCGTTGCTCAAAGCCGCTTTACCTTGGGCTGGCGATCGCAACAGCGCTGTTAACATTATTTGGGGTCTGCTTTGGCATTTTTACACAAGCGGGGTGGATACCACTTGTTCCGCCTGTATTGACATTGGTGTTGACGGCTACGGGTTTTGTGTGGATATTACGTAATAAACAATTGTGATGCTGGCTTATCGTCTTTATTTGGGAAATAACATCAGATATTTTGACACTGAATTATGAGCAAGAATAATCTATCTCAAAACCAGATGAAACTAGTACTTCACCACGGGAACTCGTCAGATTCTCTCGGAGCGATTCATCAACCTATAATTTCTGGTGCAGTTAGTGCGAAAGCGCTTCAGCGCTTACTACGAAGCGTTATTCTTTTGATACTGCTTGCGAGTTACCCAGCACAAGTAAATGCACAAGTTACGCAACCTGTCAATAAGGTTGTACCTAACAGACAAAACCGCCTTGCGGAATTGAAATTTCCACGTAACGGCGCACCGATTGGTCGCCGTCAAGGAGGGGCAAGACGTACTGGAACTGAATGCCCAGACCTGAAAACGCCTATGACTGCGTTGGTGCCTGGTGAAGAAAGTGCGGATGAGTCGAAATCTTTCTTAGCATTTACAGTGTCTGAGTATCCAACTTTTTGGGTTTATGTACCACAGTTACCGAGCAAGGTTCGCTCTGGAGAGTTTGTATTTCAGGATGATTTGGGTAACGATGTCTACCGGATGCCTTTAACGCTGCCTGAAAAGTCTGGTGCGATCGGCATTAGTTTACCACAAAATCCGCAATATGCTTTAAAGACAAACAACAAGTATCAATGGTACTTTAAGGTTTATTGTGGCGATCGCTCTAACACATCTGAGTATTTTTATGTGAAAGCATGGGTGCAACGAGTAGCGCTCACGAGCGAGCTTGAAAGTCAGTTAAAAACGGCGAAACCAGAGGAATATAATGCTTATGCGACTAATAATATTTGGCAGGATGCTGTAACTAATTTAGCTGAACTGCGCCGGACTAATTCAGCTTCGCGGGTGGTTGCTGAAGATTGGGCTAACTTGTTAAGAGCTGTTGGTTTAGAAAAATTTGCCTCGGCATCGGTTGTTTGGCGTTATGGTTTTGAAAGATAATGGCGATGTAGTTGAAGTGGTGGATAAATAGAGGCTGACAATTACTGCTTTTGAGGGGTGTAGTATGTCTGGGATGATTCGATACTGGCAAAGATGGGCATTAGGAAAATTGTTAGTGGTGGGGGGAGCGATCGCTTTTTCTGGAAAATGTGCTTTTGCCCAGGAACTCAAGCCCATACCCGATAACACGTTGGGTGCTGAAAGTTCTTTGGTCAGAACTTCCACTTCTGACTCACCTGTTGACATAATCGATGGCGGGGCACAGCGGGGTGCAAATCTGTTCCATAGTTTTCGGGAATTCAATGTGGGTGAAGGACGAGGAGCCTATTTCTACAGTCGTAGCGCAGATATTCAAAACATCTTAGCTCGCGTTACAGGTAATAACCCCTCTAAGATTTTTGGAACCATTGGCACATATGGTAACTCCAATCCCAACCTGTTTCTGATTAACCCAAAAGGGATTATATTTGGACCAAATGCCAGTCTTGATATGGGGAATGCTGGACTGAATAATCCTCGTCCTGGTGGTTCCTTTCTAGCAACGACAGCCAACGCCATTCGGCTGGGAGATAACGGGATATTTAGCGCCTCTGAGCCTGCAACGAGTAATTTACTAACCGTCAATCCATCTGCACTTTTTTTTAACGCTGTTTCTCGGCAAGGAATTGTCAACCAATCCACCGCAACCAATTCGGTACTAGGCTGGTCTATCAATGGGCTTCAAGTTCCTGATGGTAGAAGTTTGTTACTGGTGGGTGGCGATGTGAAATTGGATGGGGGAAAGATAACTGCTTCGGGCGGTCGAGTTGAGTTGGGAGGAGTGTCAGAACCGGGAACGGTAGGGCTGAATATTGATAGTAACAATTTGCGCTTGAGTTTTCCCCAAGGAGTGCAACGAGGAGATGTATCACTGTCTAATGAAGCTACAGTTAATGTAGCCGCCGGAGATGGCGGCAGTATTACAGTCAATGCTGGAAACTTAGATATTTCTGACAGTGAGCTTTTGGCTGGAATAGCAAAAGGTTTGGGGACAGTTGGCAGCCAAGCAGGAAACATTACGCTCGACGCTACAGGAACAATCGAAATTACTGGTTCTTCTGTCTCCAACTATGTAGCAACTGAAGCAGTAGGTAACGGTGGCGATATCACTGTCAAGGGTAGATCGCTTTCGCTAAACACTGGTGCTAACATCAGTACCATCACTTATGGAATGGGGAATACTGCTAATATTGTTATACAGGTATCTGAATCGGTTTCTCTAGATACAGGGGCTGCTATCAGCAGCTATGTAGGTTCGCTTGGGTCTGCATTGGTTAATGAAAACCCCTTGCCTATAGGCAACAGTGGCAACATTACGATCCGAACTGGATCTCTCTCACTGGCTAAAGGTGCCCAACTGGCTGCTAGTACCTTTGGTCAAGGGAATGCCGGAAGTGTGTTTGTGGAAGCTGATGGTTCTATCTCTCTCATCGATGTAGGTACTGCTGTCTTCAACACTGTAGGTTTTCAAGATACAAGCGCTGTGGGCAATAGTGGAGGTATCACCTTCAAGGCTCAATCCTTGTTTTTGGCTGATGGAGCGCAACTTATTGCCAGTACTTTTGGTCAAGGGAATGCTGGAAGCATATTTTTGCAGGTTGACGGCTCTATCTCTCTCGTAGGTGGTTCCATTGTAGAATCACAGCTGCCTTCAGAGCCTACACTGCCAGGAAGCCCTTTTCTAGCATTTCCTGCTAACCTCAGCGAAAGCGTTGCTAGTACTGGCATTTTTAGTACTGTGGAGTCCAAAGCTCAAGGCAATGCTGGGGGTATTAAAATTCAGTCGCGGTCTCTTTCCTTGACTAACGGATCTGAAGTACAATCTCTAACTCGTGGAGAAGGAAATGCAGGGAATATTCAGATTAATGCTGCAAATTTTGTTAATATCTCTGGCTTTGCTTCTTCAAAAGTCGCTGAATCAGACGATAGCGTTATTTTAGGAGGATTCTCTACTGGGCTGATTTCTGCCACTGAAGGAGAAGCCAGTGGACTGGGAGGTAATATCGAACTTACTACTGATACCTTGCGCCTATCGGATGGGGCAGTTCTGAATGCACGAACTAGAAACGCTACAAGTGGCGGAAATATAACTGTTAAAACCAATACCGTAGAGCTTACTGGTGGCGGACAGATACTTACCAGTGCCTTTAATAGTGGGAATGCAGGTAACATAACTGTCAATGCCAATGATAGCGTCAATATCTCTGGCAGCGATCCCACCTACGCCGATCGACAAGAACAATTTGGTGAGGCGATAGTTGATAATGACGGTTCCAATAGTGGCTTATTCGCTCGTGTTAGAGGTAATGCAACTGCCAATGCTGGCACAATTGAAGTCAACGCTCGCTCCATCCGACTTGACAAGCAGGGAACTATTACAACTGAGACTACATTGGGTGAAGGTGGGGATATCACCCTGAAAGTCAGAGACATTCTACTACTGCGTAACAACAGCAGCATAACTGCCACCGCAGGCACAGCAAGTGCTGGTGGGAACGGCGGTAATATCACCATCAATGCCCCTAATGGCTTTCTTGTTGCTGTCCCTCGTGAAAATAGCGACATCACCGCTAATGCTTACACAGGATCTGGTGGTAACATCCAAATCAACGCTTTTGGTGTTTACGGCACTCAATTTCGAGAAAAAGAGAATCGACAAACAAGCGACATCACCGCCAGTTCAGATTTTGGCATCAATGGCACTGTAGAAATCAATACACCCGAAATCGACCCCAGTCGCGGCTTAATCAACTTGCCAACCGTACCACTTGACACTGAAGTGTCCCAAGTCTGTCAACCGCGTACAGCAGAAAATCAAAGTAGTTTTATTATCACTGGACGCGGTGGTTTGCCACCCAACCCCAGGACTGACCTTCTCACTCCTGATGCCGTGCAAGTAGATTGGGTAACGCTCAAACCTAGTACACAAAACCGCTCTAATTCATCTGTTAGCAGCAAACGAACTACAGCCACACCAGAAAAAATCGTAGAAGCTACTGGGTGGGTGCGAAACGAAAAGGGAGAGGTTGTTCTTACAGCCAATCCCCCCACCGTCACACCTCATGGTTCATGGCAGAAACCCGCAGATTGCAGTGCAATTCAATCAAATAAATAGAAGTGCGATCGCCCAAGATAGCTGTCCTTTTCAAAGCTCGTTACATTTCTTTACCAAAGTTGCTTCAAACAGCACATATCTCGATATAACCCCAATTTAGCTTCAAAAAAAGCAAAACAAAAAAATCATAATATTCCCGAAATTTTTCGCATTGTCTTCAATCTTTTTACAAGATACTATCATAATAGTACAGCAATTATGAATTATTGGCTGTAAAAATAGCCTGTATTATATCATGTCCGGTTAATTGCCTATATTGTAGAGACGTTCCTGTGGAACGTCTCTACGACGGTTGCAATGTTTTTATTAATATTAATTAAGCGAATATGATATAAATTGATTTTTTTAGGCGGTTAATTAGTATCAATTCAAATCAAAATTTTGTACTCCCGAAAACCAGGATTTTCCACCACAAATCCAGGAGACTTGTGAATGTTAAACCAAAAAAACAGCTTATTCCGAAAAGAGTCACTAGAGCGTTTATCTTCTCCTGAAAGACTAGACCAGCTGATGCAAGTGGTTAGTCCCAAAAGCTGGCTACCTCTACTTGCCTTGGGTTCCTTGGTGGGAGTAGGCATTGTCTGGAGTATTTATGGACGCATTCCTATCACCGTCGAAGGTCGCGGAGTACTGATTTACCCGCGCAAAGTTGTGCCACTGCAATCAACAAGCTCAGGACAGTTACTTGCTTTGAATGTCAAAGTTGGGGATGTCGTCAAAAAAGGGCAGGTGCTGGCAACAATTGACCAACAGGACTTACGCAAACAACTGCAACAGCAGCGATCTAAACTAACGGAACTACAGTCACAAGACCAAGCTATCAATTCACTGCAAGGGGTACGAACCGAACAGGAAAAAATCTCGATGCAGCAACAACAGCAGTATTTCCAGCAACGCATACGAGAACTTCAAGCCGTGACACCTCAGCTCAAAACCAAAGGCAACGACTCTATTAAACAGCAACGCCAAGGTTTGCAACAACGCATCCGGGAAGCCCAAACTCTAACCCCGGTTTTCAAGAAGAGAATGGAAATCCGCAAACATTTACGAGAGACAGAAGGAGCGATTTCAGGTGATGAAGTTCTCAGGGCAGAACAGGAATATCTGGAGAACTTGCAAAAAATTTCTCAACTCAAAACCCAGTTAAAGGAACTAGATGTTAGGGAGACTGAACAAGAAAAGGCTTATCGTGAAAACCTGAGTGCAATCTCGGACTTTCAATCTCAGTTGAAACAACTCGACAGCAAACAAGCAACTCAAGCTCAAGAAGACCTGCAAACTTCAACTACCCGGAAAAACGAGATTCAAGAAATCAAGCGAGAGATTGCCAAACTAGAACTGCAACTACGCAATAACAGCTTGATTATCAGTCAACACAATGGACGCATTCTCGAAATCACTCTTACACCCGGACAGGTTGTGAGTGCGGGAACCCGCTTGGGGAGTATAGATGAGGAAAATCCATCTAGCAAGCTGGTTGGCATTACTTATTTTGCGATCGCCGAGGGCAAGAAAATTCAAGCGGGTATGCCAATCCAAATTACCCCGCAAACCGTGAAGCGAGAACGCTTTGGCGGCATCGTGGGTACTATCACCAGTGTCTCACCATTTCCGATCACCAAGGAAGGAGCCGCTAGTACCATCGGCAATTCAGAAGTGGTGGAAGGTCTAGTATCTCAAAAACAAGAAGGAGTAATGCAAGTATTCGCTGACCTCAAACTGGATTCTACCACTCCGAGCGGCTATAAGTGGTCTTCTTCCACAGGACCCCACCTAAAAATCTCTTCTGGAACTACGAGTGTTGTTCGAGTCAAAGTGGAAGAACGCGCTCCGATCACGTATGTTCTACCTATTTTGAGGTCTTTCAGTGGTTTCAACTAATCCCACCTTAGTAACACCTAATTTACCTTTACAGCACTTGCAAAAACTGCTGCAAGGCAAAGGCATACAGCGTGTAAAAACCCCCACTCTTCTACAAATGGAGGCAGTGGAATGTGGTGCTGCTGCTTTGGGAATTATTCTAAATTACTATCGTCGGATTGTGCCCTTGCCAGAACTGCGTCAACAGTGCGGAGTCTCCCGCGATGGTAGCAAGGCTTCTAATATGCTCAAAGCTGCTAGAAGCTATGGACTCCAAGCGAAAGGCTTTAAAAAGGAACTGAAGCAACTGCAAGACCTGCGTCCTCCCTATATTGTGTTTTGGAATTTTAACCACTTCCTCGTAGTCGAGGGATTTCGCAAAGAGTCGGTTTATCTCAACGACCCCGCCACTGGACCGCGAACTGTGTCCCTACAAGAATTTGATGAGGGATATACCGGAGTGGTGCTAGTTATGGAACCAAGCACTGAATTCAAAAAAGGTGGTCGCAAACCCAGCATGTTTTTATCGTTGCGGTCACGGCTACAAGGTGCTGCTGGTGCTTTAGTTTACTGTATAATTGCGGGATTTTTCTTAACTATTGTTGGGCTGGCAGTACCCGTATTCAGCCAGGTTTTTGTAGACGACATCTTGGTTGAGCAACGGCTGCACTGGCTGCGTCCGCTGCTTTTGGTAATGGCGATCGCCACCGTACTCCAAGGGTGGCTAACCCTACTGCGGTTGCGCTACCTGCGCCGTTTGAAAATCAAGCTGGCTGTCGGCATGTCCAGCCGCTTTCTCTGGCATATCCTGCGCTTACCCGTTAGTTTCTACGCTCAACGGTTTGCCGGAGAAATCACTAGCCGCACCAGCCTTAACGACGAAGTTGCTGATGTCCTTTCGGGAAAGATGGCGACTACGGTCATTGATGCAGTCATGGTGATTTTTTACGCTTTAGTCATGCTCCAATATGACTGGGTACTGACATTAATTGTCGTTAGCTTTGCAGCCGTGAATGTCTTCACCTTACAGTGGATTTCCCGTCAACGTGTAGACGCTAATCAGCGATTGATACAAGAGCAGGGCAAAGCTTCTGGCGCGTCTATTGCCGCTCTGCAAAGTATAGAAACACTTAAAGCATCAGGCTTAGAGTCGGATTTTTTTTCCCGGTGGTCAGGTTACTACACCAAGGCTATCAATTCTCAGCAAGAACTAGGGGTAACAAATCAGACATTTGCCGTCTTACCCACATTACTGTCCGCTCTTTCGTCCATGCTGCTGTTGGTTGTAGGCGGTTTACGAGTGATGGATGGACACCTAAGCATCGGGATGCTCGTAGCTTTTCAAGGTCTGATGCAAAGTTTCGAGGAACCAGTAAACAATCTTGTCAACTTCGGCAGTACCCTGCAAGAACTGGAGGGCAATTTGATTCGCCTAGATGATGTGCTGGATAACCCGGTAGGGGAGAGGGGGAGAGGGGGGGATGGGGGAGCAGGGGGGGATGAGGGAGATAAGGCAGATGAGGGAGTAAACAATTATTATTCCTCCTCATCTTCCCCATCCTCCTCATCTTCCCCATCTCCTCGCCTACAGGGGTATGTGGAGTTGCGAAACATTACATTTGGTTATAGCCCTTTAGACCCCCCCTTGATTGAAAACTTTAACCTTTCAATTAAACCCGGACAGCGAGTAGCTTTGGTAGGTGGAAGCGGTTCTGGCAAATCTACCATTGCCAAAATCGTCAGCGGACTTTATCAAGCGAGTGAGGGAGAAATTCTCTTTGATGGTAAACCTAAAGAAGAAATTCCCCACCAACTACTTACTAACTCTGTTGCAATGGTGGAACAGGATATCCTGCTGTTTGGCGGAACCGTAAGAGACAATTTAACTCTTTGGGATGCGACGATATCAGACAAAAACCTGATACGCGCTTGTGAGGATGCAGCGATCGCCGATGTTGTTCTCTCAATGTCTGGGGGATACGATGCAGAACTGATAGAAGGTGCTGCAAATTTAAGTGGAGGTCAGCGACAACGGTTGGAAATTGCCCGTGCTTTCGTAAATAACCCCTCGATACTCGTCATGGATGAAGCTACCAGCGCCTTGGATGCGGAGACGGAAAAAATCATTGATGAGAATCTCCGACGACGGGGATGCACCTGTATTATTGTCGCACACCGATTAAGTACGATTCGAGACTGTGATGAAATCATCGTCCTGGAACGCGGAAAGGTGGTGCAACGAGGCACTCATCAACAATTGTGGCAAGTCGAGGGTGTGTACTCGCGGTTGATTCGCACGGAAGGGGAAGCGTTGGAGGAGGGATGAGGGGGATGGGGGGATGGGGGGACAGGGGGACAAGGGGACAGGGGGGACAAGGGGGAGATTATTGAGAAATGAGTAAAATGCTATTACAGGGAAAAGTTTATCAAGTTAAGGGGAATGAGCCGATACTTTTGGATGACCCTTTTAAGGTTTGGGTGATTCAGTCTGGCTCTATGGCGTTGTTTGCCGTCACAGTTAAAAATGGTGTTATAGAAGGGACTCGCCGTTATCTATTCAGTATTAGTCAGGGTGAGGCAGTTTTCGGAACTGTTGCTGGTGGCGATCGCCAGCGTCTAATTTTGGCAGTGCCGATGGGGGAGACAGAATTGCTACAAGTAAATCAAGAATGTTTCAGAGAATTAGTAGCGAATGCAGATGTTAGGGCGATCGCCTGGATAGAAGCTTGGTTGAGGCTACTTAGTAGTGTATCCCACATTACCACGCCAGCGATTCAGGTGAAAGCTTCTGGACAAGCACGATTTTCTTTAATTAATGGTCAGACTTTCCAGCCGGAAGCAGATGTTGTTTCTTGGGTTCATCTGACTCAAGGGACTGTCCGCTTTCTGGGGTTTGAGGAATTGACTTTGACGATCGCAGCAGGAATTTTTCCCCTCAATGACGAAATGTGGTTAGAAGCAGTGGAGGAAGTTCAGCTTGCCAGTGTTGCCACTTCAGAAATCCGCAACGCAGATATCCTGCTTCAAGGGCTGTCCCAGCTTCATACTCAAATTTTGCACTGCACTTACCTTTTAGATGAGCAAGAAGCGCAAGAAGAAATACAACGGTTGCGCGATCGCCAACGCCTGAATCGTCAAGTTACAGCGGAGGCTATAGGAGAGCTAGCATCGACCCTGAATTATCAAGATGGAGACTTTTTCAAGGAAGGTACACCTTTGTTAGTTGCTGCTGGTGCGGTAGGAAAAGCGATGGGTGTAAAAATCCGCCCCCCTGCTCGTTCAGAAAACCTCAAACGGGTTAAAGAGCCGTTGGAAACAATTGTCCGGGCTTCGCGCATCCGCATGCGACGGGTGCTGTTGCGGGACAATTGGTGGGAAAAGGATTCTGGTGCAATAGTTGCTTACACTCAGCAGGACAACCGACCAGTGGCGCTGCTGCCAGTTTCTGCAACTCGCTATCAAGTCTTTGACCCAGTTGAGCAGACCCGCGTTCTTGTGGATGAGCGCACAGCTGCGACACTGGCTCCCGTTGCCTATATGTTTTATCGGTCTTTGCCTGATAAGGCACTCAAAGCTTTCGATTTACTTCAGTTCGCACTTAAAGGGCGCGGTCAAGAATTAATTGTCATTTTGATGACTGGCATTACCGTGACATTACTGGGGATGGTCACACCCCAAGCAACTGCGATTCTCATGGATAACGCGATTCCAGATAGCGACAGGGGGTTATTGCTGCAAGTTGGATTGGGGCTTTTGGTTGCTGCTTTGGGGACAGCTTTATTTCAGCTAACTCAGGGGTTTGCTATCCTGCGGATGGAAACGGCTAGTGACGCTTCTACTCAAGCAGCCGTGTGGGATCGGTTGCTGAACCTGCCTGTATCTTTTTTTCGTCAGTACACAACAGGCGACCTTCAGTCCCGCGTATCATCGATTAGTACAATCCGTCGCCAACTCAGTGGTAAGACGCTGATAAATCTGATTAGCAGTCTCTTCGCACTGTTTTACTTGGGGCAGTTGTTTTACTACAACTTCAAATTAGCTTTAGTTGCTGTTGCTGTAGCTTTAGTTGCGATCGCTTTCACCACCTTTTCTGGTGTACTCCTCCTGCGTAAGGTGCGTCCGCTGCTGGAATTGCAGGGAAATATTTTTGGACAGACGGTGCAGTTAATTAACGGAATTTCTAAATTGCATGTTGCTGGTGCTGAGGATCGCGCCTTTGCTTCTTGGAGTAAAAACTACAGTCGGCAAGTTAAGCTGGAACTCAGCACGCAGCAAGTTGAAGATGTTGTTGCACTTTTCAATACTGTGATGCCTACACTAACTTCTGGAATACTGTTTTGGTTTACCATGAGTTTACTTGAAGAGACTCAGACTTCAGGAGGTATCGGACTATCCCTTGGCACTTTTTTAGCTTTCAATACAGCCTTTGGTAACTTTATTAGGGGAGCGACAGACCTTAGTAATACAGCTACTGAAGTTTTGCAAGTCATTCCTCAGTGGAAACGCACTCAGCCAATTTTGGCAACCGTACCGGAAGTGAATCTCACTAAAGCCGATCCTGGCAAGCTTATAGGCAGAATTGTTGTAGATCGTCTTCGCTTTCGCTACCAAAATGAAGGACCGCTGACACTGGATGATATAAGTATCTCTGCGGAGCCTGGGGAGTTTATTGCCCTTGTAGGCGGTTCTGGAAGCGGTAAATCAACAATATTGCGATTACTACTGGGGTTTGAGACTCCCGAAACTGGTACTATCTATTACGATGGTCAAGATTTGTCTGGGTTAGATGTTGACGCAGTGCGCCGACAGTTGGGTGTTGTCTTGCAGGGTGGTCAACTGACATCAGCTTCGATTTTCGAGAATATAGCTGGTGGTGCTCAGATTACCTTAGATGAAGCCTGGGAAGCAGCCCGGATGTCTGGCTTTGCTGACGATGTTGCCGCGATGCCAATGTCCATGCATACAGTGATTAGTGAAGGAGGTGGCAATCTTTCTGGGGGACAACGACAGCGACTGCTGATTGCTCGCGCTTTGGCATTGAAACCGAGAATTTTGCTATTCGATGAGGCTACTAGTGCTTTAGATAACAGAACCCAGGCAATTGTTAGTGAAAGTTTGGAGAAATTGCAAGTTACCCGGATAGCGATCGCCCATCGCCTCAGTACAATCCGCAAGGCACACCGTATATATGTACTCCAATCAGGGCAAGTTGTGCAACAGGGTAGTTTTGAGGAATTAGCTTCTCAGTCAGGGCTGTTTGCCCAGTTAATGGCTCGGCAGATGGCTTAGACCAAAGTTTTCTTTTAATCGCTCTAGCGCGTTATGAATTATGAATGCAGTGCGATGAAATACGAGCGTCCTTCTCTTACAAAGTTATGATCCGAGGAAGCCTCGGCTCATACTTTGCGCTATTTCAATCCCACGATATAGCGCGTAGGTCTCTACACCCCACACCCTAAACCTGCAACCCTTTTGAATGTTTTGGGAATTAGTTAAAGCAAAGAGAGTGAAAATTAATGACTTTCTGTTTAGGATATTTAATAAGTTCTTGTCAAAAAAAAGCCCATTATTATGACCCCAGCAGTTAGCACCGTAACCGTTTCCCCAATGGATCGGTATAATCAGGCGTTAATTGATAACCTCCATCCCCCAGATTGGGTTAATCCTGACGCTGCACCGAGTTACAATTTGGTTGTCATTGGTGCGGGTACGGCTGGATTGGTGACTGCTGCGGGTGCAGCAATGTTAGGTGCGAAAGTGGCTTTAATAGAAAAGCACTTGATGGGCGGTGATTGTACTAATGTGGGTTGCGTACCATCAAAAACTCTGATACGCTCTGCGCGGGTGGTTGCAGATATCCATTACGCGCAAAAATTTGGCATTCACAAACCTCGTAATATTGATATTGATTTTCCCGCAGTGATGGAGCGGTTGCGACGAATACGCACAGAAATTAGTCCGAATGATTCTGCTAAACGCTTTCAAGAAGAATTTGGCGTAGATGTGTTTTTTGGCGAAGCTCGATTTAAAGATACTGATACGGTAGAAGTGGGAGAAAGTATTTTATACTTCAAAAAAGCGGCGATCGCTACAGGTTCTCGTCCTACTAAATTACCGATTGATGGCTTGAATAAAGTCGGATATCTCACTAATGAAACGGTGTTTTCTCTGACA
This sequence comes from Tolypothrix sp. VBCCA 56010, assembly GCF_050875635.1. Taxonomy (NCBI): domain Bacteria; kingdom Bacillati; phylum Cyanobacteriota; class Cyanophyceae; order Nostocales; family Tolypothrichaceae; genus Tolypothrix; species Tolypothrix sp. VBCCA 56010. Next base: position 1,045 of record NZ_JBPAOH010000016.1, on the reverse strand, counting down.
CAATGCCCGAATCGATTGGCGGTAATTGGTGGAGGCTACATCGGTTGCGAATTGGCTCAGACGTTTCAACGTTTAGGTTCAGAAGTCATTTTAATACAAAAAGGCTCGCGCTTGCTGAGTCGCGAAGATGCTGATGCAGCAGAGATTATTCAAAAAGCTTTTGTGCGCGAGGGTATTGAATTACTTTTTGAGTCGAAAATTAAACGCATTGAACGCAACGATGCAGAAAAAGTCATTCATTACGAGATTAACGGACAAGAGGAAGCGCTTGCAGTCGATGAAATTTTAGTCGCGACAGGGCGATCGCCTAATGTGGAAAACTTGAATCTGGAAGCTGTGGGTGTAGAATACGATGAAAAGCAAGGTGTTATTATCAATGACTACTTACAGACAACTAATCCCCGTATTTATGCGGTGGGTGATGTCTGCATGAAGTGGAAGTTTACTCATGCTGCTGATGCTGCGGCTCGGATTGTAATTCAAAATGCGCTGTTTTCGATTTTTGGGCTGGGACGTAAAAAGCTAAGTTCTTTGATTATGCCTTGGTGTACTTATACCGATCCAGAGGTTGCCCATGTAGGTATGTATCCGGAAGAAGCTGAGGCAAAGGGTATTGAAGTTGATACATTTAGCGTACCTCTCAACGATGTCGATCGAGCGATCGTTGATGGGGAAACTGAAGGATTTACCAAGTTATATGTAAAAAAGGGAACAGATAAGCTTTTAGGAGCAACGATAGTCGCTCGACATGCGGGTGAGATGATTAGCGAGGTGACTTTAGCAATAACTAATAATTTGGGTTTGAGTGCGATCGCCAAAACAATTCACCCATATCCTACCCAAGCAGAAGCTATCCGCAAAGCTGCTGATAAGTATAGCCTTGCCCGTTTGGACAGCTTTAAGAAGTTATCTTCGGCTTGGTTAGCGTGGAGACGTTAATGTAGGGAGCATCCCAATTTGGCAAAAAGCCTTCAGGCTATAAGCCTGGGGCTATACGAACAAAGCCTGCCTTCGCAGGCTCTAAAACTCATATAGCCTGCGAAGG